>DATMSC010000189.1:0-8918 GCA_035565595.1 Longimicrobiales bacterium
TGGCCCCCATGCTCCTCAGCATCGGCGGCTCGCCCAACTCCATGGCGGTGGCGGACACCATGGTCCGTCTCGGGACGGTCTGGCGGCAGGGCGAGCGCGTGCCCGCCGGCCGCGGCCAGCAGACGCCTGCGTATGTCATGCAGTTGCTCGATGAGGGGTTCGCGTGGGCGACAGTCTACTACGGAGACATCGAGCCCGATTTCAACAACGCGGCGACGCTGGGCGGCGTCCGCTCCCTCTATCTCCGGCCCGGCGAGACGGAGCCGGCCCCCGACGAGTGGGGCGCCATCTCCGCGTGGGCGTGGGGGCTGAGCCGCGCCCTGGACTACTTCCAGACCGACCCGAACATCGACGCCACGCGCGTGGCCATTACCGGCGCCTCACGGCTGGGGAAGACGGTGCTCTGGGCCGGTGTCCGTGACCCGCGCTTCGCCATGGTGATCGCCAGCGTCTCCGGCGCCGGCGGCGCGGCCCTCGAACGGCGAAACTACGGGGAGACCATCGCGCACCTGGTCGCCGAATCCCGGTACCCTTACCAGTTCGCCCGCAACTGGCAGCGCTACGCGGAGGATCCGAATCTGTCGCCGGTCGACTCCCACATGCTCATCGCCCTCATGGCGCCGCGCCCGCTCCTCCTCCAGACGGGCACCATCGACTTCTGGTCCGACCCGGTGGGCGAATTCCTCGCCGCTGTCGCCGCCGAGCCGGTGTGGGAGCTGCTCGGCGCGAAGGGGCTCGGCACCGACGTCCTCCCCGAGCCTGATCAACCGATCCTCAACGACCTCGGTTACCTGATGCACGAGGGTGGGCACGCAGTGCTTCCGCGCGACCGGGAAATCTTCATTCAATTCATGAAGATGCACCTCCTCGACTGACGTCGGCGGATTCGTAGCGCCCCAAACGAAGAGCCCGGGCGGTGTGGCACCAGCTTCGCCACGCCGCCCGGGCTATTCTTCGACCGACGGCCCTTCTCAGTCCGCCGGCTGGAAATTCGGTCCCATCCCCCAGAACTCAGCGACCCGCGCGTAGTCCGCGGCGAGCTCCGGAGAGCGCTGCGCCGCGGCTGCCAGCGCGGCACGCTGCTCGGCGGTGAGCGCCGGCGGGGAGTCCTGCGGCCACCCGCCCGGCCGGCCGCGCAGCTCCGCCCGGAACGGCCGCGTCCCCTGCGGCGGTCCGACGACGCCGGCGAAAACGCCCGCGGCGAGTTCCGGGTGCGCGTCGGCGGCGGCAACCAGCAGCTCTACCACCCTCGCCGCATCCTGCGCCTGCGCGAAATAACGCGCCAGGAGTTGCACCACCGAGCGCATCCCCACTATGTACGCGGCGTCGGCGTTGCCGTACTCCCGCTGGAGCAGCTCGAGGGCGAGCCCCGGCGCGTGCCTGGCCGCGGCGATCGCCGCCGCGTCCGGGATCCAGCGGTCGCGGGCGTTCACCGGAAGGATGATCATGTCCCGGATCGCCATCCCGGCCCGCTCCGATGCCGGCAGCTCCGAGAGTGCCAGCAGCGCTTCGAGCCGCACTGTCGGATCCGCGTCCTGGAGGACCGCGTTCCCGGTGTTCACGTTGTACTGGCCGGGCGCCGTGCGATCCGGGAGGATTCCGGCCGCGAAGATGTTCTCTTCGAATATCGCCCCGCGCGGATGCGCCATGAGCGCGGCCCGGCGCACCGATGCCGCCGGGTGGTGCAGCGCATATGCGACGGCCTGGAGCGCGTCCGGGTTCGATTCCAGCGCGCCGAGGCCGTGCAGCGTCCACAGGGCATGCAGCGCGCCGGGGTTCAGCCCCAGCTCGTCCACCGTGTGGTCCATCACCAGCTCGATCAGCGCCGCGACGACGTCCGTCTGGCCGCGCTCCACGAGCAGCCGCTGCGCGGTGTACCGCCAGAACATATTGTCGTGCCGTAGCGCCTGGACGAGCTCCGCCGGCGAGGCGTTGTCGAGGCGGAGCGGGGTGTAGGGCGGTGCGCCGTCGTAGCTGATACGGTAGATGCGGGCGCGCTCGGCGTCACGGTTCGGCGTCTCGTACGCGTTCCCCTCGCCGCGCGGGCAGCACCCCTCCATCTCCACGTACGGGTTGTGCTGGACGACCAGCGAGTAGAAGTCCGCCACCCAGAGCGCACCGTCGGGTCCGACCTTCACCTGCACCGGCGACACCCACGAGTCGCGGCTCGCCAGGAAGCTCCATTCGTTACGCGCGCGGTATCCGCTCCCGTCGCGCCGCAGGTCGAACATCCCGATGAGGTTGCCCGTAGGATCTGCGACGAAAGCTTTCCGGTTCCAGTACTCGCTGGGGAACGCCCTCGCCGTGTAGATCTCGTGCGCGGCGCCCGCGGTGTACAGCCCGAACTGGTCGACCTGGAGGATGTCGGTGACGGGGTAGATGTCCGCCCGGTCCTCGATCCCGGGGAGCGTCGGTTCCGGCATGCCCAACGAGTGGTAGTACCTCGCCGGGATGTGGACGAAGTTGCTCGGTCGGTTGTTCGCCGTCGACCCGAAGATCAGCCCCTCCTCGCTGAGCGCGACGCCCCAGGTGTTGTTGCTCGTCCTGGCGAGGTAGTCGATGCTCTGGCCGTCCGGCGTAAAGCGGAAATACCCCGACCCGAACTCCCCGGCGCCGTACGTCCGCCCTGCGACGGTGCCGCGGAAGCCGTTGTAACCGACCGAGCCCAGGATCTGGTTGTCGATGTTGTAGCGGAAGTTGCTGAGCGCGCCGTGCGTGTCGTTGCGCGGCCACCCCGTCATGATCTGCTCCCTCGTGTCCGCGCGGTCGTCGCCATCGATGTCGCGCAGGTAGAGGATGTGGGGCGCCTGACCCACGACCACGCCGCCACGGATCAGCACCAGCGTCGTGGCCAGGTTCAGCCCTTCGGCGAACACGGTGACGTCGTCCGCCATGCCGTCGCCGTCGGTGTCCTCCAGGATGAGGATCCTGTCACTCCCGGGGACGCTGTCCGGCAGGAGTGCGTGCGGGTAGTCGTTGGTTTCGACGGCCCACATGCGCCCGCGCTCGTCCCACGTGAAGTCGATGATGCGCCCGATCATCGGCTCCATCGCGAACAGCTCGATGGAGAAGCCGGCCGGCAACGTCGTCAGCGCGAAGCTCTCCTCGGGCTCGAGGGGCGCCTGCGCCTCCCACACCGGCTCGCCGAGCGTCCCCCACGCCGCTCCCGGCACGTAGTTGGGGAGCGGCACCGCCAGCTCCTGCATGGCGATTGCCGGTTCCCGCGGCGCCTGGTTCACTGCCCAGTCGCCCGCGGCCCAGCGGACACCGCTGACCAGGAGGCGCTGGAATCCCTCGTTCGACCACGTCCTCTCGTCGTGCCCCCACGCCGTGTAGAATACGCGGCCGTTCCCGTACGTCCGGACCCACGTGTACGGCTCTTCACGGCCGTCGTCCTCGACCCGCACCTCGAGCACTGTCCGGTTCACGGGATTGTGCTTGGTATGGACGTACGTCTCGTCCCATGACTCGAAAGTCGGGACGTCGCGCAGCGCCGGGTGGTTCGACACCACCCGCCGTGTCGTGAAGACGCCGGTCCCGTGGCTCTTGAACGCACCACCTACCAGCCGCACGTACGCCTCCGCGTTCTGGAACGACGCCGAGCCGGCATGGATCACGGCCAACCCGCCGCCATTGGATACGAACTCCAGGAGCGCGTTCAACTGATCCTGCGAAATGGTCGCGTGATTGTGATAGAAGATGAGCGCGTGGTAGTCGGCCAGCCGATCGGGTGCCAGTGCCGCGGGATCGTTCGTATAGAACATGTCGATCCCGTTGCGGGCGAGCACTGGCAGGCTCTCCTTCGCCCGGGCGAACGGCTGGTGGTGGTTCTCGTCACCCAGGAAGAGGACGCGGAGCCGGTCGGCGGGTGGCGCCTGCGCGGCCGCGTCGGGCGCCGCACCGAACAATCCGACGAGAACGATCAGCGGCAGGATCCAGCGGACGAAACCCGGATTTTTGCCAGTACGGCGGCGATGCACGGTGCAGGACATGGTACCTCGCTCTGGCCGAGGGGATGTTGGCGATCCATGCTGCTCTTGCTCGTGCGGGACTCGACGACCACCGGGCCCGACTCCACAGGACCCGGCCGCACGCCTTCCGCCACTGCCGGAATGCCACGCCGTCCGGCGGGAGCCGACGACGCAAACCGGCCGGGCGCGGACCACTGGCCCGGCGCCACGACGCCCGACCCGAAACCGGGCGAACGTTCCTTGACGAAAATGGACGTTTGAAGAACAATCAATGTACTCCATGCGCAGGAAATCGCCAAGGAGCACGCGGTCGTGCGTGGGCGCGGCGGCACCTGCCGTCGCGGCGCCCCGTGCGTGTGTGACCGCCCCCTGGCCCGAGTCTGAGCGCACTCGCCGGAACCACGGCCCGATGGTGGTCCCGGGCCACCCTCCGGTCCGGTGCCTGGCAGGCCGCCCTCGCCGGCGCTGAGACCGGGATGTCAACTGGGGCGAACCCTGTCGAGGCCGTCCCGGGTGAGAGAGGAGGATCCCGTGCCCGGTCCCATTCTGCTCATCGGCACGCTGGACACGAAGGGCGATGAGTACGCCTTCGTGCGAGACCGGATCCGCGCGGCGGGTCATGACGTCTTCGTCATGGATCTCGGGATCGCGGGTGACCCGGCTTTCCCACCCGACGTCGCCGCCGCCGAGGTGGCCGAAGCCGGTGGCGTTTCCCTCGCCGAGCTGCGCGCCCGGGGCGACCGCGGCCACGCCGTAGACGCAATGCTCGCCGGGGCCAGGACGCTGGTCCCGCGGCTGTACGCGGAAGGCCGTTTCTCGGGTGTGCTCGGGCTGGGCGGCGGCGGCGGCACGTCGATGATCACCGCCGCCATGCGCACGCTCCCGGTCGGCGTGCCCAAGGTCATGGTCTCCACCATGGCATCCGGCGACGTGCGCCCCTACGTCGACATCAAGGACATCACCATGATGTACTCGGTCATCGACATCGCGGGGCTCAACCCCATCTCCCGACGCATCCTCGCCAACGCCGCCGGCGCCATCTGCGGGATGGTCGAGCAGACTCTCGACGAAGCGCCCGGCCGTCCGCTCCTCGCCGCCACCATGTTCGGCGTCACGACACCGTGCGTGACCGCCGTACGCGAACGGCTCGAAGCGTCCGGCTACGACGTCGTCGTCTTCCACGCCACGGGGAGTGGCGGCCGCGCCATGGAGGCGCTGATCGACGACGGCTACATCGCCGGCGTCGTAGACCTCACGACCACCGAGTGGTGCGACGAGGTGGTGGGTGGCGTGCTGAACGCCGGTCCGGACCGGCTCCGGGCCGCGGCGAGGGCCGGGATCCCGCAGGTGGTCTCAGTCGGTGCGCTGGACATGGTCAACTTCGGCGGGTTCGACACGGTGCCGGAGCGATTCCGCGGCCGGAACCTCTATCGCCACAACCCATCCGTCACCCTCATGCGCACCACACCTGAGGAGTGCCGGGAGATCGCGCTGCGCATCGCCGAGCGCCTGAACGAGGCGACGGGTCCGGTCACGGTCATCCTGCCGCTCCGCGGCGTGAGCATGATCGACGCGCCCGGGAAGCCGTTCCACGACCCTGACGCCGACCGCGTCCTCTTCGACACACTCCGCAACAACCTGGACAGCCGCATCCGTGTCATGGAACTGGATGCCCACATCAACGACCCCGGATTCGCGGAGGCCGCCGCCGGCGAGATGCTTCGGCTCATGGCAGCGCGCGCGGCTGCCCCCGCGGGGAAGGACTGACGATGCCGTTCGTTCCCTATCAGGAAGCACTGCGACGGCTGCGCGCCCAGATCGAGGCGGGAAGGCCCATCATCGGTGCCGGCGCGGGCACCGGTATCTCCGCCAAGTTCGCCGACAAGGGTGGCGTCGACCTCATCATCATCTACAACTCCGGTCGCTTCCGCATGGCGGGCCGGGGAAGCCTCGCGGGGCTCATGCCTTACGGCGACGCCAACGCCATCGTCGTGGAGATGGCCGGCGAGGTGCTGCCGGTGGTGAAAAACTCGCTCGTTCTCGCCGGCGTCTGCGGCACGGATCCGTTCCGGTTCATGCGCGTCTTCCTCCCGCAGCTCAAGGAAATGGGCTTCGACGGCGTGCAGAACTTCCCCACGGTGGGGCTCATTGACGGGTATTTCCGCCAGTCGCTCGAAGAGACGGGGATGGGGATCCAGCTCGAGATCGACATGATCCGGACCGCGCACGAGCTGGAAATGCTCACCTGCCCGTACGTGTTCGACGAGGAAACGGCGATGCGCTTCACCGAAGCCGGCGCCGACGTCGTCGTCGCGCACCTCAACACGACAGTTGCGGGCTCGATCGGCGTGAAGACCGCCATGTCGCTGGACGAAGCCGTCGACCGCATCCAGGCGATCCACGATGCGGCGAAGTCGGTGAACCCGGAAGTGATCGTGATCTGCCACGGCGGCCCCATCGCGCACCCCGAGGACGTGCAGTACGTCCTGGAGCGGACGACGGGTGTGGCGGGATTCTTCGGCGCGTCGAGCATCGAGCGCCTGGCCGTCGAGCCGGCCATCACCGAACGCGCCCGGGAGTTCAAGTCGCTGAGGATTTGAGGTCGCTCATCGCGGCGAGGGCACCGTGCGCCCCCATGCGACTACGCGGGACATCGGGGTTCCCGCTTCCGCGGGAACGACGGATACCCCCTCCGTCATCCCCGCGCAACAAAGTTCACCCCCGCGCAAGCGGGGGCGGGGATCCCTGCGAGGGCGCGTCGCCCCGCGTGGTCCGTCATCCCCGCGAAAGCGGGGATCCCTGCGAGGGCGCGATGCCCTTCAGAGCGACTACGCAGGACATCGGGGTTCCCGCTTCCGCGGGAACGACGGAGGGCAATCAGCCCTCGGCCTGGCCTTATCCCAGCCCTAGCCCTTTGCCGCTACCAGTCGCTCACCGCACCAACAGGTGCGCATACCGCGACTCGCCCACCATCCAGACGTTGCTCAGCGACGAGCCGTGGATCGCCCGGATCGGAAGCGTATGGTCGAGGGGAGCCTTTATAGGGGTTGCGAGCCCCGCGCCTTCGTAGTACCACAACGTGGTTCCCACGTTGCTCTCGAGTCCTACCCACACGTAGTTCGGCGCGGGCGCCCATACGGAAATCACGTTAGGCCCGCCCAGGCCGATATCGTTGAACGGCACCCCAGAAGACATGTCCCACCAGCTTTCACCGCTGCGGTCATAGCGATTGATCGTCCCCGTGTTGCCCACCGCCCAGACGTGTTCAGGCGTCACCCAGATGTCCCGGATCACATTGCCAGCGCTCGAATAGTCCGTCCACGCGAGAGCGCCTTCATCGTATTCGAACACCGCCGTGTTGGTGACCATTCCACCCGCAACCCAGAGGTCCGTGCTGGATGTTCCGTGAATCGCGTGCAGTTCGTAAGTGATTAAGTCCAGTCCGAGCTGCTCCCAGTCCGTCCATGTACCGCCTTCATTCGCCGTGACATACACCCGCGAGGTCGGGGGGCCGAACGAAGACTCGACGGTGGTGACGAAGACGGAATCCCCGTCAGGTGTGCCCCACAATCCGGTCGCGCGGGTGGTGCCCAACAACGGCGGCGGTATTCCGTCACTCTTCTGGACGAAGTCGGTGCCGTTCCAGAGATAGATGTGTGGATGTGTGCCTGCCACCCAGACGTTGTTCGCGTCGGCAGCCCAGGCGGTGTTCAGGGGTGTGCCAGCCGAGGGATTGCCCAGCGTCCCCCAGCTCGTGCCGTTGTAAGCCAACACCTCGCCAGCCTCGGAGACGGCCACGCCGAAGTTGTCCGATGCCATCCAGACATCGTTCCACGAGGAAGATTCGAAATCCGCCGCGGAAACGATCCGCAGCGCAGCGGTGTCGTGCGGGATCGCCCCCGAGACCAGGACGCTGAACTCGAACGACTCTGCCGCGCCGAGATCGAACGTCCAATCGACAGAGTCGGAAATGCCAATCTGCGCCGAGACGAACGCGTGGTACTGGTAAAACGGCTGGTCCGGTTGGAGGAACATGGCCGTACCGGATGCATTGGCGATGGTGACGCCGTTCGTCGGGAGATCCATGAAGAAGACCCGTACGCCATCCTCGTGCTGCGTGAGGCCGTCGGCCGTCCCCAGATCCTGGATCATCAGGTTCGCGACCGTGACGTTGGGGAAGGTGACGGTGCCGGCCATGCTCGGCACGGGCGTATCGGAGTCGAGTTCGACATAGATGCCCTGGCCGCCCACGATGAGTGCGCCGTGCTCGTCGCCGCCCCCAGGCGGTGCGCACTGGAGCGGCGCCAGATGCCTGAGATCTACCCGGCAGCGCAGCTCCTGGATCACGTTACCGGAATAGTATTCGGGGCCTTCGGTAAAGGGATCGGTGTCATCGGCCGTGATGAGGCCTGTGGGGACGGGGCTGCATGCTGCGGCGAGCGCAATGGCGCACGCCATCACGAGGGAGACCTTTGCGTTCATGGGCTCGCTCTTTCGCCGGAAACTCGAAATCCCGAGCCCTCGACACCACTTTCGTCCGTCAGTGAACCGGACCGGCGCCGATCGCCCCGAACGTGAGGCCGACGATTCGTTGAAGTCGATGTGGCGCGAAACGGATTACCCGGCGTCATTCTACGAATCGGTTCCGCAGCGCGCAAGAGAAAGATTCGCCGTTCGCGAAGGAGCGAAACTCGGGACTATTCCGCGCCCGGCGTCCTCGCCCACGGCTCGTCCTATGCCAGCGGATAGGGGCGAGGGGCGGACCGGGTCCAACATGGAATCGTGCAGGTTTTCAGCGTACGTGCGAAAACGGGCAATCACGGATACGGGTTCGTCGTCCCCGCGATGCCGGGGCGGCGCCCCCCCCCCCGCGAGGGCGCGCTGCCGCCAATCCAGGTCGTCATCCCCGCGTAAGCGGGGACCCCCGCGAGGGCGTGATGCCGCCAA
>DATMSC010000190.1:0-2383 GCA_035565595.1 Longimicrobiales bacterium
GGCGCGCAACGCGGCGGCGCGCGCCTCCGCCGAGCGGTCGTCGAACCCGATCAGGAGGTAGGAGGTGATCGAGGTCAGCTCCCAGAAGATGTAGAGGGCGATGAGGTTGTCGGCCACGATGACCCCGAACATCGCGCCGGCGAAGGCCACGAACTGCGTTGCGAGGCGGCCGAGGTCGGGGCGGTCGGGGAAGTACCAGCGCGAGTAGCAGAAGACGAGTGCGCCGATCCCGCCGACGAGGAGCGTCATGAGCACGCCGAAGGCGTCCAGGCGCAGGTCCAGCCGGAAGCCTAGCCCGGGCGCCCAGTTCATCGACTCGGTCATGGCGCCGCCGCCGAGGATCGCCGGTGCCTGCCAGAGCGCCCAGACCGCGGCGGCGCCCGGCGCCGCGGCGAGGACGAGGAAGGCGTTGCGGCCGAACCGCCGCGCGAGGAGGGGGGCTAGCACCGAGGCGGCGAGGTGCGCGGCGAGGAGCGCGATCACGACGTCGTCTCCCGATCGTGCCTCGGCCACCCGCTGCCCGGCCCGCGCCGGACGCTGTCGGGCGCGGCCGGGGATGGTGCGCCGGGTGGGCGGCCCGCGCAGGGGGATCCGGGGTGGCGCGACGTCGATGGATAGGGTTGCATGGTTCCACGGCGGTGCTGGTGATGACGTGGGCGGGTCAGTGGCAAGGATCGCACCGGGGAGGGGCGTTGGTTGGGAATGGGGATCAGAAAGGGAAGAGCAGGGGGACTATGATGAGGGTGGCGATCAGGACCATGGCCTGGACGAGGATGCCGAGGCGCATGAAGTCGGTGGCGGTGTACTGGCCCGGTCCGATGATGAGGAGGTTGGCCGGGGTCGCGACTGGGGTGCCGAAGGAAGTGGAGGCGGCGATGGCGACGGTCATCATGACCGGGGCGGGCGAGACGCCGAGTTCGAGGGCGGCGCTGATCGCGACCGGCGCGACCAGGACGGCGGTCGCGGTGTTCGAGATGAAGAGGCCCAGCAGGGCGGTCATGATGAAGATCCCGGTGAGGAGGGGGATCGGTCCCGCCGAGAAGAGGGGTTGCAGGATCCTGATCACCACGTCCACGCCGCCGGTCTTCTGGAGCGCGGTCGACATCGGGAGTATCGCCGCGATCAGGATCACGCTCTGCCAGTTGATCGAGTTGTAGGCGGTCTCCATATCGATGCAACGGGTCAGGACCAGCGCGACCGCCGCGAGGAGTACCGCCACGACCGGTGGGAGGACGTTGAAGGCGAGGAACGCGATCATTCCGAGGATGATGGCGATCGTCAGCACCTCGTTCCGCGTGATCGCGCCGGTGCTCTCGAGGGGGGTGGTCTGCGCGACGACGGCGAAGTTGGCGGTCTCGCGGCGCAGCTCCTCGATCCGCTTCGGCGCCCCGGCGACGAGGAGGGTGTCGGCGAACTGGAGGGGTTCGTTGGCGATGTCGCCTTCGAATACGCGGCCGGCCCGGCGTATCGAGAGGACGTTGACGCGGTAGCGGGTGCGGAACCGGGTCTCGACGAGCGTCCTCCCGATAAGGTGGGAGCGGGGGAGGATGACGACCTCGGCTAGGACGGCGTCGGAGCCGGAGCGCAGCCCGAGGAGTTCGAGCCCCTTCTCCTCGCAGAGTCGCCTGACCGCGGCGGCGCCGCCGGTGACCTCGAGTTCGTCGTCCGCCTCGATCACCTCATCGGTCGTCTGTGCCCTGCGCCGCCGGCGGTCGCCGAGCCCGGTCCGTCGCCGGACCGAGAGGACGTTCACCCCGTACTCCTGCCGCAGGTTCAGCGCCCCCACTGAGGTTCCCACGAGCGGTGATCCGGGCGGGATACGGACGCACGCGATCTCGCCGATCGCGTAGCCCTTCGTCAGCTCCTCCCCCGGGAGCCGGACCACCGCGCCCCCTTCCGCTGGCCGGTCGATCGGCGCGCGGGCGGGGAGGAGCTTCCCCGCGAAGGGAACGAGGACGGCGAGCCCGATCAGGATCATCGTCAGGCCGACGGGGGTGAAGCTGAAGAGGTGGAAGGGCTCGTAGCCGACCGCCGCGAGCTGCTGCGAGACGATGATGTTTGGCGGTGTCGCGATCAGGGTGAGGAGCCCGCCGAGGAGCGCGGCGATGGACATCGGCATCAGGAGTACCGACGGGCTGAGCCGCGCGTTGCGCGCGAGCGCCGCGGTGACCGGTAGCATCAGCGCGACCGTCCCGGTCGTGCTGACGAAGGCGGAGATCAGTGCCGTCCCGAGCATCAGGACAGCGGTCAGCCGCGCCCGGCTCGTGCCGGCGATACGCCCGATCACCCGTCCGAAGCGCTCCGCGAGCCCCGTGTGCAGCATCGTCGCGCCGACCACGAAGAGCGCGGTGATCGTGATGACGGCCGGGTCGGCGAACCCCGC
>DATMSC010000191.1:0-4379 GCA_035565595.1 Longimicrobiales bacterium
GGCGGCATCCACCCACGTGCGCGTATAGAGCATCGCGTCGATGCCGAGTCTACGGTACCCCGTCTTCACGCCGAGCGTGAGCACGCGCATCCTGTCGATATTTCGCCGGTGCCACAGGATCTTCAGCAGCCCGGTAGGGAAAAGGCGTCCGTTCGCGTATCGGATCGCCTGATTGAAGTCCGGCAATGCCAGCAGGAATGCCACCGCCTCGCCGTCCACCTCCGCGAAGAGGCAGAATCTGGGGTCGAGAACGGGGCGGAGCTGTTTAGCCATGTACTCGAATTCGGCGTCGGTCATGGGGATGAAGCCCCAGTTCTTCTCCCACGCCGAATTGTAGATGTCCTTCACGCGCTCCAGCTCGTCCGAAAACTGGCGCATGTCGAGCGCGCGCACCGTAACGCCACGGCGTCGTTCGAACCGTTCCATGGCGCCGGCCAGGCGCGCCGGCAGCGCCGGATCGTCCAGCAGAAACGCCAGCACGTCCTTCGCCTTGGTGTAGCCGCGGGCCTCGAGCAGTGTCGAGTAGTAGGGCGGATTGTGCGTCATCATGATCGTCGGCGGGTACTCGAACCCGTCGACCAGCAGCCCCCACTCCTCGTTGCTGGAGAAATTCATGGGACCGCGGCACACGTCGATTTCGCGCTCTGCCAGCCACGCCTCGACGGCGTCGAGCAGAGCCGACGCGACACCCGCGTCTTCCACGCTCTCGAAAAAGCCGAAAAAGCCGGCGCGCTCGTCGTGGAACTCGTTGTGCCGGTGGTTGATGCCGGCCACGACGCGGCCCACGGTGCGGCCGCCCCGTCGCGCGACGAAATATTCGACTTCAGCGTGCGCATGGAACGGGTGCTTCCGCCTGTCGAGGAGCGCGCGCTGATCGGCCAGGAGCGGCGGTACCCACACCCGGTCCCTGGCGTAGATCCGCCAGGGCAGCATCAGAAAGTCCTTCAGATCCCGTCGCCGGCGGACCGGCGTGACCTCGACGGGCCCGGCACTCGTGCCGCCGGGCCTTGCGGCAACCACACGACCCGGGCGCACGCCCGAACCCTTCATCGCATGGCCATGCTGCGGCCGACGCGCGTGAACGCGTCGAGCACGAAATCGATGTGGTCGTCGGTGTGAGTGGCCATCAGCGAGATGCGGAGGCGGCAGGAGTTCTCCGGTACTGCCGGAGGCGTGACGGGGTTGGTGAATACGCCGGCGTCGTACAGCTCTTTCCAGAACACCAGCATCCGGTCGAGGTCGCCGATCTGCACCGGGATCACCGGCGTTTCACTCCGGCCGATGTCGAAACCCAGCTCGCGCAGTCCCTGCTGCATGCGCCAGGTGTTCCGCCAGAGCGCCTCCCGCCGTTCCGGCTCTTCACGGATCACCTCGAGCGCGGCGAGCACCGCCGCCACCGCCGATGGCGGCATGCTGGCGCTGAAGATGAGCGACCTCGCCTTGTGCTTGAGGTAGTGGATGACCGACTCGGGTCCGGCGATCACGCCGCCGATCGAGGCGAGCGACTTCGAGAACGTCGCCATGGTGAGCGCGACCCGGTCCTGCAAACCGAAGTGCTCCGCGGTGCCGCCGCCATGAGCGCCCAGAACGCCGATCCCGTGGGCGTCATCGACCATGACCTCGGCGCCGTACTTCTCGGCCAGGACCACGATGGACGGCAGGTCGGCGATGTCGCCTTCCATCGAGAAGATGCCGTCTGTCACGATCAGCTTCCCCGCGTCGGCGGGAGCCTGGGCGAGGTGACGCTCGAGCGACTCGAGATCGCCGTGCGGGTAGCGCAGTACCGTGCCGCTGGACAGCCGTGCGCCATCGACGATGCTCGCATGGTTCAGCTTGTCCAGGAGCAGAACGTCGCCACGGCCAATGAGAGCGGAGATCGTCCCGAGGTTGGTCTGGAATCCGGTGCTGAAGACGAGTGCCGATTCCTGCCCCATGAGCTGTGCGAGCCGCTCCTCCAGCTCCTCGTGCAGGTCGAGCGTGCCGTTCAGGAACCGGCTGCCGGTACAGCTCGAGCCGTAGCGCTTGAGCGCCCGCTCCGCGGCCTCGATCACCTTGGGATGGTGCGTCAGGCCCAGGTAGTTGTTGGACCCGACCATGACCTTCCGCTCACCCCGTATGACGACCTCGGTGTCGTATGAGGCTTCGATCGGCAGGAAATATGGGTAGTAGCCGGCCGCCTGAACCTCGCGGGCCTGCGTGAATCGATGGCACTTGTCGAACAGTGACATAGTCGATCTTCACTCCTTCACAGCCTTCGCAGGCGCGAGCGCCACCCGGCCGCTAGAGCCAGCCTTCCGCCCTGTACCACTGGGCGGTATCGGCCAACCCCCGGTCGAGTGGTATGCCGGCGCGGAAGCCCAGGTCGAGCCACGCGCGTTCCGTCTCACACAACCATCCCGGCGCGAGCAGCTCCAACGCCTTGTCGCGGTTGAAGATGCTTGCGCGATTCCGCAATCTGTCCGCCCACTCACTGAACGCGGCGGCGGCGTGTACCGACCATGCCGGCACATTCACCGTCCGGACCCGGCGACCGACTGCCTCGCCGATGAGCGCTGCGACCTGGCGCCAGGTGTACGCCTGGGGCTCGGCGATGTGATAGACCCCGACCGCGTTCGGCAGGATCGCGCTCCGCACCAGTGCATCGGCGAGATCCGTAACGTGAACGAGCTGAACCGGTCGCTCGGGGCCTGCCGGGATCGGCACGATCCCGCGGGCCGCCATGCGGAAGAAGGTCAGCATGTCGCGGTCGCGCGGGCCATACACCGCGGGTGCTCGCAGGACGGCGATTTCGAATTCGCCGTCCGCCTCTGCGCAAATCCGCTCACCCTCGAGCTTGCTACGACCATACGCCGTGAGCGGCCGCGGTGTGTCATCGCCGGTCACCGGGCGATGCGCGGCGGGCCCCACGGCCGCGAGCGAGCTCAGGTACACGAGCCGGCGGGGCGAGCGATCCGCGTGCCGCATTGCGGCGATCAGCGCCCTCGTCCCGGCGGCGTTCGCGCCGTGGTACTCGTCAGCGGAGCGAGCCCGCGTTACGGCGGCCATGTGGACGACGACATCGACGCCGGCGACCGCGCGTTCGAGCGCGGCGATGTCGGCGAGCGTGCCCAGCACGGGTTCGATGCCCCGGGCTGCCAGTGCTGCCGCCTTGTCGGGCGTCCGCACGAGCGCGCGTATGTGCGCGCCGGTGCTCGTGAGAGCATCTAGCAGGTGCGACCCGACGAACCCGGTGGCGCCGGTAACGAGAACCGACGGTGCCTCGCTCACCCGGCGCTCCATGGCCATGCCCGCAGGATCGACGCGCCCGCCATCACGACGTGCCCGGGTTGTGAACCATCCCACAAGGCGCCCACTAAGGTGCCGAGACTGCCGGAAAAAGGCAATCCTCGCACGCCCGGACGGCCGCCGTTTCGTGCTTGCCGGAGCCGGTCCCCGGCGACAAGTTACCGACTCGGATGCGCGATCGAGGATCCCGGGGCATGGAACGGCTGGCCGACGCGGAGATCTGGCGAGGACTCGCGGGACTTCCCGGCAGGACGAAGTCGGGCAAAGATTTCCGAACGGCGTACCACTTCTCCCTGTCGCCGAGTCCATGGTGTTCGTGAGCTGAACCCAGTCACCCGGTACGCTGCTCCGCTGGTCACCGTTCGGACGTCGGCGTCCGCTACGACCGTGTAGTCCCGGGACTCGCGATACACTGCGTGGGCGGGCGAACGGCCGGTACGCTGCCCGGCCAGGGCCAAAGCGGCCGCAAGTGGCGGCCGGGCGGCAAGCTAGGTACGCGGCGGGAGCGGGTCAAGACCGGAGCGCGGCAATAGCGCTCGACCGGCCCGGCGATGCCGTAGCAACGCGGCAATGGTCTGAGACGACGGAACTTCCACGAGGAGCAGGCATGGCAAAGCGGTGGGCATTGATTCTGGGAGCATCCAGCGGGTTCGGCGAAGCGTCCGCGAAAGCACTGGCGGCGGCCGGCCACCCGATCTTCGGCGTTCACATGGACCGCCGCGCGACGCTCCCCCACGTCGAGGAGGTGGTCCGGGACATCGAACGGGCTGGCGTGCAGGCGAAGTTCTTCAACATCAACGCCGTCGATGAGGAAAAGCGGGAGGCCGCGCTGGATGAGATGCAGAGCATGCTCGGCGACGGCGACGACATCGGGATCCTGCTCCACTCACTCGCGTTCGGGACGCTTCGACCGTACATCGGCGAGGGCGCGCTCACGCCTGCACAGATGGACATGACGTTGCGCGTCATGGCCCATTCGCTCGTCGACTGGACGCAGGCGCTGATCAGCCGGAATCTGATGGGGCACGGGGGCAGGATCTTCGCCATGACGTCATCTGGCTCCCTGCGCGTGATACCCAGCTACGGCGCGGTCA
>DATMSC010000192.1:0-1656 GCA_035565595.1 Longimicrobiales bacterium
CAGTGGCGCCGGGGCTATCAGGCGCTGGCCCGCGAAGCGGCGCCACGACCGGCGGCACGCCCTGTAGACCATGCCCAGAGAAAGTTGTAGCCACCGATCGGACCGAACGCGTCGAGCATCTCGCCGCACAGGAAGAGGCCCGGGTGCCGGCGGCTCTCCAGCGTGCGGGGATCCACTTCTTCGAGCGCCACCCCGCCACCGGTAACCTCTGCCTTGCGGTAGCCCTCGCTCCCGGTCCAGGGGAGCGGATAGCCGGTCAGCAGCTCCAGGAGCCGGGCACGATCTCCCCGGCGCAACTGCGCCGCCTGCGTGTCGGGCGGGATCCCTGTTTCGGCGAGGAGAGCATCCGCCAGTCGTTGGGGAAGGTGCTGGCGGACGAGCGAGGCGAGCCGCCGGCTCCCCGCACTCCGGATCTCCGCGTCCCAGCCGTCGCGGTCCAGCGCCGTCCAGCGGACGCGCAGCTCGGGCCGGTCCGCTCCCGCGTGCGGTCCGCGGACCGCGATGTGCGACACGTCCAGCACGGCCGGGCCGCTGTATCCGCGGTGTGTAAAAAGGAAGCCGCCGCTGGCGACGAGGCGGTCCCGGCCCGTCCCCGCCTCGATGGTTACCGGGAGCGACACGCCCGCGAGCTTCGCGTGCCGCGGTGGCTCGCACGTCAGCGGCGTCAACGCCGGATAGGTGTCGTGGATTGCATGGCCCAGGCTTGCCGCTATTCGCAGCCCGGTGCCGTCGCTGCCGGTCTGGGGGACTGAGAGGCCGCCCGTGGCCAGGATCACGGCGCGGGCAGAAATCGCGGCGGCCCCGGCGACGGTCACGCGCCACGACCCCGTGGCCGGCATCCGCTCGAGACCGGTCACCAGCGTGTCAAAGCGGAAGACGACGCCGCGATCCGCGGCGTACGCGACCAGACGGTCCCGAACGTCACGCGCCCGGTTGGAGCGCGGGAAGAGCTTGCCGGATCCGGGCTCCAGGGCGAGCGGGATGCCGAGGTCGCGTTCGAAGAAGCGGCGCTGCTCGGCGAGAGGCCACGAATCGAGGAGTCGGCGCAGCGTGTTGCGCGATGAAGAAGTGACGTAGCGCTGAGGCGCCGACACCGAGGGTAGCACGTTGCAGCGGCCGCCTCCGCTGATCAGGATCTTGCGGCCGCCGTCCCGGGTGCGTTCGAGGACCAGGACCGGACTCCCCGCTTCGGCAGCGGATATCGCGGCCATGAGGCCGGCAGCGCCTGCACCGACTACCACGACCGGCGCGGCGGCAGCGGCGGCCGTCACCGGAGCCGCCGGCGTTCGAGGCGATGCCGTCTCCCCGGAAGTGTCGGACTCACCGGAATCTCGACCAGTCGATGCCGAGCTTGCGCATGCGCGCCCGGAGCGTGTGCGGGTTGATCCCGAGCAGCCGTGCGGCACCGCGTTCACCCTCGATCGTGCCGCGGGTCGCGACGAGGGCCGACTCGATATGCCGCCGCATCGCTTCGTCCAGGGTGGTCAGCGGCTGGGGCGCGCGCTGGTCGGGCGCCACCGGGCCCCGGTGCATAGCGACGTCGACCCTGCCGTCGACGCCGAGAGCCCGCGCGACTTCCAGACGAACACCACCCCCCAGGATCGCCGCCCGATCGATCACCGACGCGAGCTCCCGAATGTTGCCCGGCCAGTCGTA
>DATMSC010000193.1:0-6142 GCA_035565595.1 Longimicrobiales bacterium
TCACCACCGCCTCCTCGAGTCGATTGGGTATACTTCCCCGGTCGAGTATGAGGAGGCCTACTGGCGCCGGAAGGCAACTGAGCCGGAACCGGTGCCACTCAAGTAAGCAGGTCTCCGACGAACCCGGTGCGGTTCATTCCACCGTCCCAGTTGGGTGTTGGGTCGTCATTCAGAACGATTGATCCCGACGTCCCGGCAGCTACTTCGCCCCAGACGTGGAACAACCAATCAGAACTCTACTCCGCCTCCAACCCCATCCACACCACCAGCCGCACCTCGTCCTCGTCGATCGGCGGTAGCGGGTCCGGGGCCTTGAACGGTTGGAGGCCCTGCTCCTTCACCCACGCGGCGATCTTCCGCGTCGTCGCATCGCCCTGTGCAGTGTCCGGAGTGAAGATCTTTCGGAGCGAGTTCTCGATCCGGAGCCCCCAGGGGGCTTCGAGCGATTCGGCCAGGCGGTCCACTTCCTCGAGGGTCAGGTCGGCCGGATGGGTACGCACGTGGTTCGCGGCCGCACGGAACAGCGGGCGGATGTCCGGTTGAAGGTTTGCGGGATCGGCTCCGCGCTGCCACTCCTCGTAGATGTCGTGGCGCGCGCGCATCCAAGCCTCGTACGCCGTGTCCTCGAGCTCGGGCGGTAGCACCCGCTCCGTCTCCTCCGAGCACGAGATTCGGGCGAGGCAGGCGAGCGAGTCACGGACGATCTCCCCGCCGTCCAGGGGCACGAAGCGAAGAAACGTCCGGTCGTCGATCTTCGCGCAGAAGAAGTGGCCGCGCTCGGTCCCGCGCCGGAGCCCGGAGCGTGCACCGCCGGGGAGCGCGAGCACCTCCTGCTCCCAGCGCTCGAGCCCCTTCCGAAGTTCCTGCCGGTACTCCTCGCCGCTGTGCGCGTGGACGTCCTCGCCTCCCCGCTTGAAGAGGTCCGCATCCCCCTTCTTGAGCCGTTCGATCTCCTCGAGCGTATCCGAGAAGACGTGCGAGCTGGTCTGTGCCCCCGGGATCACCTCCTGCTCGAGTCCGACCGATGCGGCGGCCTGCGCGAGCTTGCGGCGAATCCGGTCCTCCAGGGCCAGGAGCGACTCGAGCTGGCGATCCGGGAAGATGCACGTGATGTAGACATCGGAGTGGGGACTTCCGATCCGGTCGATTCGGCCGTGGCGCTGCACGAGGCGCATCGGGTTCCACGGCAGGTCGTAATTGATGATCCGAGCGGCCTGCTGGAGGTTCATGCCCTCCGAAAGAACGTCCGTGGTGACGAGGATGTCGTAGAGATCCTCATCCTGCCCCGGAGGCGCTTCGCTCGACTGTGGCGCGAAGCCGAAGACCGCCTGGCGACGCGTCACGCCGTCGTAGGACTCATCGCCGTGCACGGCTGCGATCCGGCCCCGGTAGGCCGCGAGCCGGTGGTCGGTGGCGAGGCGGTCCTTCAGGTACTCCATGATCCACTCGACCGTGTCGGCGTAGTAGCTGAAGATGAGCACCTTGCGGAGGTCCCGCTTCTGTTGATCGGTCACGCCCTTGCGCTCGGCTTCCGCCGCGATCCGCGCGAGCTCGTCGGCGAGCAGCTCCAGCTTCGGATCACGCGACCGCGTGATCTCCGAAGCGCGCTCGTGGAACCGGGCGAGGATCTCGCGGTCCGCCGCGACATCGCGGCGCAGGGCTTCGACATCGATGTCGGTGTCGGCGATCGGAGTGCCGGTCGCGAGGAGTTCCTCCCAGGCCTCGTCCGTGTCCGTCTCACCGACCTGAGCGAGCGCCTCGGGGGCGGGGATCACACCCTGATCAAGAGCGTCGAGGAAGTCGTCGTGCGCCCGCACCATCTTGGCCGTGGTGGCGGCGAACGCCCGAGCGGACGACTCGAAGCGCTTCAAGAGCCCCGACCGGATCAGGCCGACGAGCGCCGCCTCCCGAGCGTCGGCCCCGCCATCTCTCCGGTAGCGGCTCGGGAAGTAGCGCGCCATGGTGAGCCCGGGCTCACCCTCCTCGGGCGCCAACACGGCCGCGAACTCGTCGAAGAAGCCCGGGAGCACATCCTCCAGATCGTAGGTGCGGGACCGCACGTGCGGTGTCGGGAACTGGATGACGAGCTCGGTGCCGTCCTTCAGCTTGATCCGGTCGTGCGGATAGAAGCGCTGGACGAAGTGCCGGGTGCGCCGGACGGTCGTCGCATCCAGCACATCGAAGAGCACGTCCGGCTTGAGCGTGAACGGGTCCATCTTGGCCGCGGCATCGAAGCGCTTCTTGAGCGATGGGATGCCGAGATCGGCGAAGGCGGCATCGTGGCGGACGAAGTAGCCGAGGAGGTCGTAGAGGTCCCAGAGCGAGTTGTTGACCGGGGTCGCGGTCATGAGGACGACCTTCTTCGGCGGATCGCCCTGAATGAGCCTCCGGAGCGCCCTCGCACGCGTGGTGTCCGGATTCCGGAACGCATGGGCCTCGTCCACGACGATCAGCGAGTATTCGTCCGGGTCGGCCGCGAGCGAACCCTGCGCGACCTCCTCGTAGGAGCGCACCTCGACGCCGAGCTGGAAGCGCGCCTTGAAGCGCGCCCAGGTGCCATCTCGCAATGCCGCGGGGGCGATCAGCAGCGCGCGCTGGCGATTCCGCTCGATCACCTCCGTGAGCAGCTCGCCGGCGAGGAAGGTCTTCCCGAGCCCCACACTGTCCGCGATCAGCACTCCGTTGTAGCGGGCGAGGATGCGACGGGCGCGCGCGAGGCCGTCGGTCTGGAACCGGGTGAGCTGGATCCGCCCGGTTTCCTTCGCCTCGTCCTCCAGTTCCGCACCGTAGCGCTCCCAGAGGACACGCAGGTAGATCAGGTACGGAGGATACTCCTCGTAGCGCGCCTGGTAGATGGACGCGAGGTCGAAGGGGACCGCCTCCTCCCACAGCGAGTCGAACCACTTCCCGACCGCCTCCACGACGCCGGGCTGGTAATGGCCGAGGTTCAGCTCGAGGTTCGTGGTCAGGCCGGCGCCCGTGAAGTTCGACGAGCCGGCGATCACGCCCTGACCGTGCGAGAAGATGAACGCTTTGCCGTGCAGGAACCGCTTCTCGTAGCGCCGAACCTCGATCTTGCCGGTGGCGAGGAAGTCCAGGAGTCTCCGGACTGCCTTGTCGACGTCCGGTGTGAAGGGAAGGAGATCCCGGTCGTGGCGAAGCCCCTTTTCGTTCAACTCCAGCGCATCGCGCATGAGCTTCGCCTCGAAGCGGGCCCCACGGGGCTCGCCGAGCCTTCGCGTCGGCCGGACCGGAGGCGGCACGGGCTCGGCACCGAGGAGCAGCCGCACCGAGCCGACCTTCTCGAGTTGGTCCGCGATCCGGGCGAAGCCCTCCGGATTGAAGTAGCCGGTCGCGATCGACACATCGATCGGCATGTTGAACGCGCTCGTGAGGAACGCGATGTGCCCCCGGAGCGCTTCCGCCAGCGTGTTGCCCGCGCGGTTGTCGATGAACTCCGGGCGGGGGACCGTGGTCGTGCTCACGCGAGCCTCCGGAGGTTCCGAAAGTGCTTCAACGTCGCGTCCAGCCGGTAGCCATAGTCCCAACCTTCGTGGAATGTCTCAAAGATGTGAACAAGATGCGACTCGGCCAGGCCGTAAAGATGCGCGACCGCGGCATCCAGCTCGTGGATCATGTCTTCCTTCTCATCCGCAGCGAGCGGGCCAAGTTTGACACCAACGGCCTCGGCCCACTCAGCGAAACGGACGTCCAGGGCGGCGAGGCGGCCGGCGAGGTTTACAACACGACGCCAGAGCGGATGCTCTCGGTCCGGGCGTGGAACTGGAAAAGGGTTAAGGATAAAAAAGTTGACATGCGTCTCCACGAAACGCCGCGCGTACCAATCAAGTGGTATCGATGAAAGGACCCCGAGCAGAAATGCCTCGTCACACTCGTCTCCTCTGGGCCAGAGTAGGTACGGCGCTTGGTTTGCGAGAAGTACGTTAGGCGGTACCAGCGCGATGATGATCGTCCGCTGATTATCCCGCTTCGTGACGTCCCGAAATGCAATCCGCGGCCGTAAACAGGGAAGTTTTTGTTGGTCGGAACGCCAGCGGTCATCGAATTCTGCGAACACGGACCGCCTACCCCTACGTACGCGCTTCTGTTGGAGCACCGGCAGGACCTTATCCGGATCCGCCCAGGCGTAATACGTCCCGGTGTCCGGCGTCCAGAGGTCGAACGATTCGCCCTTGTAGACAGGCCAAAACCCCTCCGGACAATCCACGGATTCCAGATCCATGAGCGGCTTGTCGTTGGTGGCATGCAGTTCTGCGTGGGGCCTCGCACGCCAGCTATGCCCATCGTCAAGGTCCAGGCGTGGCGCCTTCCGGAGTTGAGCGAATACCTCCAGGGATCCATCTGTGGGGAGCAAGGGGAGTGACGCGGAGTCAGTCCAAGAGTTCACCTCTTCAGGGGTGAACGCTGCGGGTGGTTTGAGGTGACCAGCTACGAAACGCGCTAAAGTGGTGAACGGTCCGCGTAGACGGATCTTCGCAGGATCCCTCGGCTTTCCACGTTCAATCATGATGAGACCGATCGTATACCGATGCTCGGCCTCATCGAAAACCCAGCCCCGCGCGTTCACAAGCATGGTTATCTCTACGGTAGCGGCCTCTGCGAAGATGGTCTGGCGAAAATCGCCAGATCCACGGGCAACAAGCGCTGAACGCGGTAGGACAACACCAATCCTGCCTCCGAGCGGAGATGCAAGGTCCCAGAATCGCCAGATGAACGCCTTGTAAAGATCGGGATCGCCGGTTCCCATACCCGGATAGGCGCCAGCATTAAGTGCACGGCGGAGTGCTTCAGCCTCGGAATCCTCTTTCTTGTATAAGGCGAACAGGTCCGGGTGGCGACGGCGGAGGTCAACCTTTGCGGCCTCAAGCTCTCGTTGTGATAGTGCACGCCGGAATCCCCCTGGGACGTAGCGCGCCCAAAACATATCCTCCTCAACAGTAGCTTCCTGCCAGGGAGGATTGCCGATTATCACATCAAACCCACCCCGTTCACCGAGGAAAACCTGCGGGAATGCTACCGGAAAATGGAGCGGATGCAGACCAGATAGCGCCTCCTCGGCGCGGCGCAGGAGCGTGTCGGTGAAGACGTCGCCCTCCCCCTGAAGGAGGGTCGCGATCTGGCCCTGATCGACCGCCTGGCGGATCTCCTTGTCGATGCGCGATGCCGTGAGGATCGTGAGAAGCCCTGCCTCCAACCGTGTGCGTTCCTTCAGCTCCCGATAGAGTTCCTTCGCCTGGGCGACCTCGGCCGCAGTGGCATCGGCGAGCTTCGCTAATTTCTCGAGCGGTTCGCGGGCACGGGCGAGCCGCTCGGCCGCGGTGATGGAGAAGAGGTCGCCCGTACCGGCGAGGATCTCGTTCGCTTCGTCGAACGTCGCGATCCCCACCAGTGAGTTGCCGACGACCAGATTCTGGTCGAGGAACGAGAGCGGAAGGCCCGGCACGAACGTGTGGATCCAGATGGACAGTCGCGCCAGCTCCACCGCGAGCGGGTTCACATCCACGCCGTAGATGCACCGGCGCGCGATCTGCCGGCGTAGCAGCTGAGTATCTTCCAGGGGTTCACCGACCCAATCTTCGCCGAGTTGGCGAAGAGCCGATTTCCGAAGTCGCTCCAGTTCGTTGGTGACATCGGCGAGCGGGCGCTTGGCCAGGTAGTTGGAGAAGCGGCGCTCGATCCGGTCCACGGCCGCGACCAGGAAATGGCCCGATCCCATGGCCACGTCCGCCACGCGGAAGTCGAAGAACCGCGCCGCCGCCGTTCGGTCGTCGAGCGCATCGAGGCGTGCGAAGTGATCGTCCAGTGCAGGCTCGAGCGCGGCATCCAACAGATGCTCCACGGCGAACGGCTTCGTGTAGTACGCGCCGCTCGACTTCCGCGCCCCGGAAGCATTGTGGAGGTACACCTCGCCCGCACGGACGACGACCTCGGCGTTCCCGCTCGCGGGGACGTACGCGCCGGTCCTCGGCTGCACGGCGAGGTCGGTCTCCGCCACGGAGAGCTCGCTCTCGAGGAGCCCCTCGTATATGGTGCCGAACTCGCGGACGCCGAGCGAGCGGAAGTCGATCGGCCCCACATCGCCCTCGGGCGTCTCGTCGAGAATGAGAGCGGAGAGCGCGGG
>DATMSC010000194.1:0-4386 GCA_035565595.1 Longimicrobiales bacterium
AACCTTCTCGACGCGTTCCTCGGCTACCGCAACGCGCTGATGAGCCTGCAGGAGTTGACGTTCTACGATTTCGAATACGACATGCCGCTCCTGGAACGGTTTGCCGTACTCGGAGGCGGAGAATAGCGGCAGTACCCTTCAAATGCGGACCGGCGGTGCCTCGACGCGCCGCCGGTCCGAATCGGGGCCCTTCCAACCGCCCGTACGTTCGTTGGCCCGTGTCACGCCTTCCGCAGATCACACCCCGGGGACGTTGGCGCCCCAGATGACCTTGTGGAGCTGCAACTGCATGCGTACGGGCAGCCGGTCTTCCAGAATCCACGCGGCGAGCCGTTGCAGTTCCAGCCGGTCCCAGACGGGAGAGAAGTGGACGGCCCGGAGCGAACCGTTCTCCAGCCGCTCGACCAGGCCGTGCCGGCGCACCACGTCGCGCGCCCACTCGTAGTCTTCGCGCCCCGCGATGACGAACTTGAGCTCGTCACGTCCCGTGAGGTGGTCGAGGTTCGACCACAGGTTCCGGGAGACCTCGCCGGATCCCGGGCACTTGAGATCCATGATCTTGTGGACCCGGGGGTCGAGCGGCGACACATCGACCGCGCCGGAGGTTTCCACGAGAACGGTGTAGCCGGCTTCCAGGAGGCGGTTTGCCAGGACGAATGCGTTGCGATGGATGAGCGGCTCGCCACCGGTGATCTCGACGAGCGGTGTGCCGTAGTCCGCCACGCGCCTGAGGATCTCGTCGAGAGCGAGTTTCTCACCGCCGTAGAACGCGTACTCCGTGTCACACCACACGCAGCGGAGCGGGCACCCGGTGAGTCGGACGAAGGTGCACGGCAGCCCGGCCCAGGTGCTTTCGCCCTGGATCGAGTGGAAGATCTCCGTCACTCGCAGCGTGTCCGCCATGGTCCTCCGGTCCGGGTCAGTGCCAGTCACGCGTGCTCATACCCCTTCGGACGCACCGGGGTCAACCATTCGCGCTACTGTCCCGGTGGCCGCTGCCGTCGAAAAGGATGCGCCCGAGCGGAGACTCACGGACCATCGCGTCCGCGACGAACAACACGTTGGCGGGCCGCTCCGCCAGGCGGCGCATGAGGTACGGGTACCACGCGCCGCCGAAGGGCACATAGACGCGCACGTTGTAGCCGTCTTCGACGAGCTGCTGCTGGACGTCGCGCCGGACACCGTAGAGCATCTGGAACTCGAAAGCTGCCGGGTCGATGCCGCGATCCTCGGCGAAGGCGCGGGTCGCGCGGATCATGCGTTCGTCGTGGGTCGCGATGGCGGGGTAGTTCCCGTGCGCGAGGAGGTGGCGCATGAGACGAATGAAGTTCGCGTCGACATCCTCCTTGTCGGGGAAGGCTACGGATTCGGGTTCGGCATACGCGCCCTTGCACAGTCGCACCCGGGCGCCCAGCTCGGTCAGCATCGCAATGTCCGCTTCGGAACGGCGCAGGTAGCTCTGGATCACGACGCCGACGTTCGTGTACCCCTCGTCCCACACGTAGCGGAAGAAGTCCAGCGTGCGCTGCGTGTACGCGCTGGACTCCATGTCGAAACGCACGAAGATGTCCAGCTCGCGCGCGCGGTCCAGGATCCTGCCGACGTTCGCTCGCAGGAACGTCAGGCCTATGTCCTGGCCCATCTGAGTCAGCTTCAGCGAGATGTTCGCGTCGAGTCGCGCTGCTGATATCCGGTCGAGGACGTCGATGTAGACGTCCGCCGCCGCGCGCGCTTCTTCGCGGCTGTGCACGGACTCGCCCAGGTAGTCAATGGTGACTTTGAGACCCTGCCGGTTCAGGAGTCGGGTCGCATCGACGACATCATCGATGGTATCCCCGGCCACGAAGCGCCGGGCCATGGACCTGGCGAGCGGCGCGTGCGTGGCGAGCCGCCGCGCAATGCTGCTCCGGCTGAGGAGCAGGAAACCTTCCTTCAGCATTCGCCGGAACGCCCGGTGTCACCAGGAGAGGTCGCGCCGCCGACGATCGATGGCGGCGTCGAGCGCGGCCCGGACGGCGAGGAGCGGGAGAGAGAGCGCGCCCTGCCTGGCCTCGTCTTCGGTGCGGCCGTGGGCGATGTCGTCGCTCTCGATGTGCTCCATGATCCCCGCGCCGCTGGACGCCCAGCGCAGGAAGATGAGGAACGCGACGAATGGGCGCTCGGGGTCATCCGTCTCCTCCACATCCACCGCCACCGTATACGGCTGCCCGTCGCTACCTTCGAACGCGGGAGGCCGATTGTGAACTGCGAAGTACCCGCCGAGCGTGGCGTCCGCGCCCCCGGGATCTTCGCCGAAACGCAGGTCGTGCGGTTCACCGGTGTCGTCTCTGCGGCTGGCCTGTCCGAGCGAGGGGAGCTTGCGTTCACGCCGACCGGCGCCATTGCCCGCACCCGGGGCCGGGCGATCCCCGCCGTTCCGATCACCGTCTATCATGCAGACACCGCTCCACCTGGAGTACGTTGCCGTGGCGCCATTCGCCCGTATCCGAAAGCTATGCGAATGGACTTGCCGGACAAGCCGGTCCGGCATGTGCGACGCCAACTGGCGTATTCTGGAGGCCGGGCGGTACACTTGATCCGTCACCCGTTGCGGGAACATGGAGGTGGCGAGTGAGGGCAGCAGTCTTCCATGAACCGGGCGGTCCCGACGTACTGCGCATCGAGGAGGTCGACGCGCCGGTGCCCGGGCCCGGGGAGGCGCTCGTCAGGGTGAGGGCTGTCGCCCTCAACCACCTGGACCTGTGGCTCCGGCGATCGCTGATCGTGGAAACGCCGATGCCTCACATCGGCGGGAGCGATGTTGCCGGCGAGGTGGTGGAGCTGGGACCGGAAGTCACGGTTCCGGGGATCGAGGTCGGCACGCGCGTCGTCGTCGACCCATCCCTCGCCTGCGGCCGCTGCGAGTGGTGCGGGCGCGGGGAGCGCAGCCTGTGTGTCGAGTACCGGATCCTGGGCGAGCACACGCAGGGAGGATTCGCCGAATACGTAGTGGTCCCTGCCGAGAACCTGATGCCGGTTCCCGCCGGATTCGACATCGTCCGGGCGGCCGCGGCTCCACTGGTATACTGCACCGCCTGGCGAGGGCTCATCACCCGCGCGGGTGTGAGGCCGGGAGAGCGCGTGCTCATTACGGGGGCGTCGGGGGGCGTCGGCACCGCGGCCATCCAGGTCGCGCGGCTCGCCGGAGCGCAAGTCTTCGCTGTCACGACGACCGAGCACATCGAGCGCGCACTGGAGCTTGGCGCCCACGTCGCGATCGACAGGAATGTTGAGGATTTCTCGCGACGCGTGTGGCAGGAGACGGGGAAGCGCGGTGTCGACGTCGTATTCGACTCGGTGGGCGCCGCCGTCTGGGCTGCGAACCTGCGGTCTCTGGCGCGCGGCGGGCGCCTCGTGACCTACGGCGCCACCACGGGTCACGCGGCCGAGTCGGATCTCCGCCTGATCTTCTGGAAACAGCTCCAGGTGATCGGGACGACGATGTCGAACCGGGCTGAGTTCCGCGACGTCATGCGCCTCGTCTTCGCCGGCGAGCTGCACCCTGTTGTGGATGTCGTCTGGCCACTCGAGCGCATCGCCGAGGCCCACGAGCGGCTCGAGCGCGGCGAACAGTTCGGAAAGATCGTGCTGACGCCGTGATGCCGTCCGCTACCGCTTCCAGCGATCGGAGTCCCGGACCCGATACTTTTCCAGGACCCGCTGGAACGCCGCATCGAGATCGATTCCCTGTTCGTTGGCAAGCGCGATCAGGACGAAGAGCACGTCGGCGATCTCGAGAGCCAGGTCCTGTTCGGGCTCGTCCGGCTTCTTGGGTTTGTGCCCGAACCTGTGATTCAGCTCGCGGGCGAGCTCGCCGACTTCCTCGATCAGGCGGGCGAGATTGGACATGGGCGGCCAGTATCCGACTTCGAACTGGCCGATCCACGCGTCGACGGCGCGTTGCGCATCGCGTATCGTGATGGAACGCGGCGCAGTCCCGCCCCCGGTTTCCCGGCTCTCTTCCATGATGGTCCGTGCGTGGGACGTGATCTCTGACAATCGTCGGAAGGTAGACGCCGCCCGCATGGGCAGGCAAGCGCGAGTGCGCCCCTGGTGACCGTCCTGCTGCTGCTCCCCTGGCTGGCGTTGCTCCTGACCCTCCCCTGGCACCTGCGCCGGCAACCTCGACTGTCTCGCGAGCCCGCCGCGGGTGGCGAGGAAGCACCGCTCGTGTCAGTCATCGTTCCCGCCAGGAACGAGGCGAGGAATCTGGGCGCATGCGTCGCAACGCTCCTCCGCTCCAGCTATCCCCGCTTCGAGGTGATCATCGTCGACGACCGAAGCCGGGACGGCACGAGGGAAATAGCCCACGCCCTCGCCGACCGGTCCGATGGCCGGGTCGTCCTC
>DATMSC010000195.1:0-8657 GCA_035565595.1 Longimicrobiales bacterium
AGCGCGTGCGCATGCGGCACGTGGACCTGGCCGAACGGTTCCAGGACCTGAAGATCGAGGTCGAGCTGGGCTTCACGCCAGACCAGACCGCAGTCGAAGTCGAACGGTGCCTGAACTGCGACGTCCAGACGCATTTCACGGCGCCGCTTTGCATCGAATGCGACGCGTGCGTGGACGTCTGCCCGGTCGACTGCCTCACGATCGCGCCTGTCGCGGAGAGTGAGGAGGAGCTCCGGCAGCGCCTGACCGCGCCAGCCGTCAACGACGACCAGCCGCTCTTCGTGTCCGAGCCGCTCGTCCAGACGGGCCGGATTATGGTCAAGGACGAAGACATCTGCCTGCATTGCGGACTCTGCGCCGAGCGCTGCCCGACGGCGGCGTGGGACATGCGCAAGTTCGAGCTACTCATCCCCTACGCCGGCCTGACCCCTTGCGAGACCCGTTCCTGACCCGAACCAACGATTTCGCGCTCAAAATCGCGACCGTCAACGGCACGGGCTCCGCGAGCGCGAACAGCCTGCTCATGCAGGCCATCTTCCGGATGGGAATTCCCGTATCCGGCAAGAACGTCTTCCCGTCGAACATCCAGGGACTGCCGACCTGGTACGAGATCCGCGTCAACGCGGACGGCCATACGGCGCGGTCGGGCGAGTTCGAGCTGCTCGTCGCGATGAACAACGCGACGTACGCCGGCGACATCGAAGAGCTGCGCCCCGGCGGCTGGCTCCTGTTCGATTCCTCGTGGCCACTCCCTGAATCGATCAAACGCGACGATATCCAGTACCTGGGCGCGCCGCTCGCGCGCATGTGCGCCGAGGCGTTCCATGGCGGCCGTGAAAAGCTGCTCATGAAGAACATCGCCTACGTGGGCGCGATCGCGGCGTTGATCAATGTCGATCTCGACATCATCCGGACCCTCCTCGAGGAACAATTCGGCGCCAGGAAGAAGGCGCTGATGGAGTCCAACTACAGGGCCGTCGCGCTGGGGTACGACTACGCGCGGGCCAACTTCGACTGCCCGCTCCCGATCCGCCTCGAGCACATGCCGTTCCGGGATGACCTGATCCTGATCGACGGCAACACGGCGCTGGCGCTCGGCTGCCTCTACGCCGGCGCGACGGTCGGGGCATGGTACCCGATCACGCCGGCCACGTCGGTGATGGACGCATTCCGTGGGTTCTGCAATCAGTACCGCAAGGACCCGGAGACCGGAGAGCGTCGCTTCTACATCGCTCAGGCGGAGGACGAGCTGGCCGCCGCGGGCGTCGTGATCGGCGCGAGCTGGGCTGGCGCCCGTGCGTTCACCCCGACGAGCGGACCGGGGATCTCGCTCATGAGCGAGTTCATCGGCCTTGCCTACTACGCGGAGGTCCCCGCGGTCTTCCTGGACGTCCAGCGGACCGGCCCGTCCACCGGCATGCCGACGCGCACACAGCAGGGCGACCTGTTGCTTTGCGCTTACGCGTCTCATGGCGACACCCGCCACATCTGCCTCTATCCCGCGGATCCGGGCGAGTGCTTCACCATGGCCGTCCAGGCTTTCGATCTCGCCGAACGCTACCAGACCCCGGTCTTCGTCCTCTCCGACCTGGACATCGGCATGAACGACTGGGTCTGCCGGAAGTTCGAGTGGGACGACAGCTACCGTCCGGACCGGGGCAAGGTGCTCGACGCCGAGACGCTCGAGAAGATGGACGCGTTCTACCGCTATCTCGACACCGACGGCGACGGGATCGCCGCGCGCTCGCTGCCCGGCGTGCACCCGCGTGGCGCGTATTTCACGCGCGGTTCCGGCCACGACCGCTACGGCCGCTATACGGAGGACTCGGACGCGTACCGGGACGTGATGGACCGGATCGCGCGGAAGGTCGACGGCGCGGCGGATGCAGTGCCCGCGCCTGTATTGCGCCGGAAGGACAACGCGAAGTACGGCTTCATCTCCCTGGGCGGCTGCGATGCCGCGGTGCGCGAGGCCCAGGACTACCTCGCGGCGAGAGGAGTGCCCGTCGACTACATGCGGGTGCGCGGCTTCCCGTTCCCCGCGTCGGTCGAAGAGTTCATCCGCGGGCACGAGCGGTGCTTCGTCATCGAGCAGAATCGCGACGGCCAGCTCCGCACGCTCCTCGCAATCGAAACCGGCATTGCCCGGGACGACCTGAGCTCGATCCTGGCGTACGGCGGCATGCCGCTCAGCCGGCAGCAGGTCGTGGACGGCTTCCTCGCCGCGACCGGCCTCCACGACGGCAACGGAATGATCTCGGCGCCGGCTCGCAACGGCGCCGGTGAAAGGACCACAGCGTGACGACGTCCATACCGAAGCCGCGGATCCGGTTCCGCGGACTCGCCACCAACGAGATCGGCCTGACTCGCCGCGACTACGAAGGCGCAATGTCCACGCTCTGCGCGGGCTGCGGTCACGACTCGATCACCGCGGCGATCGTCAGGGCGTTCTGGGAGCTCTCCATCCCGCCACACACGGTAGCCAAGCTCAGCGGAATCGGCTGCTCGTCCAAGACGCCGACGTACTTCCTGCGTGACGCGCACGGCTTCAATTCGGTGCACGGGCGCATGCCGTCGATCGCGACGGGCGCGAACGCGGCGAACCGGAACCTGGTCCTGATCGGCGTTTCCGGAGACGGCGATTCGCTCTCGATCGGGCTCGGCCAGTTCTGCCACGCGATCCGCCGCAACGTGGACATGCTTTACATCCTGGAGAACAACGGGGTGTACGGCCTCACCAAGGGGCAGTTCTCCGCGTCGGCGGACATCGGCTCCCGGCCGAAGCGCGGCGAGCCGAACCGCCAGCCACCCATCGACCCCGTCCTGCTGGCGCTCTCGCTCGGCGCGACCTTCGTCGCCCGCAGCTTCTCCGGCGACCGCGACCAGCTCGTGCCGATCATCAAGGCGGGGCTCGCGCACAAGGGTTTCGCCTTCATCGACGTGATCTCCCCGTGCGTCACCTTCAACGACCACGAGGGGTCGACGAAGAGCTATCGCTTCACGCGCGAGCACAAGCGTGAGGTCGTGCACGCGGACCTGGTCCCGCTCCGGAGCGAGATCACCGTCGACTACCCGGAAGGAGATACCGTCGGCGTGCGTATGCACGATGGCACCACCGTCCGCCTTCGCAAGCTGGCTCCGGATTACGACCCGAGGGATCGAGATGCCGCGTATGCGTATGTGCGGCGCTGCCAGGCGGAAGGCGAGATCGCTACCGGGGTCCTGTATCTCGACACCGGAGCGCCGGACATGCACGGCATCGACAATACGACGGCAACGCCTCTCACGGAGCTGCCCTTCGAGTCACTCTGCCCCGGCAGCGGCGAGCTCGAAAAGTTGATGGCGCAGTTCAGGTAGCCGCTGGGCGTCGGGCGCGCGGATCGGCGTTTTCGCCGGTGCTTTGACGAGCGGCCACCGGATCCTGGATCCGGTGGCCGCTTTCATTTACTGGGCCGGCTCTTTTTGCACGCTCCACTGACGCATCGTCACCTGGATCATCTTTACGCGAGAGCACCATGGGGTCCCGTGACCGACATAGCTGGCTGTAGAAGGAGAAACGGGCCGTGGTGCCGCGGCACCACGACCCGGAAGGGATCTGTTGGGGGTGGGTTGTACGGCCGAGTGCTACTCGTACCGTAGAGCAACAATGGGATCGAGTACGGCGGCTCTGCGTGCCGGCCACAGACCAAAGAAGAGACCGACCCCGCCCGAGAACGCCAGCGCCAGCACAATGGCGCCTACGTTGATCCCCGTGTTCCAGCCTGCCACGTTGGACACGATGTGGGAGCCACCGACCCCCACGCCGACGCCTACCAGCCCGCCCGCGAGACACAGAACGAGCGCCTCGATCAGGAACTGGAACATGATGGCGCCGCGGCGAGCGCCGAGCGCCTTCCGGACACCGATCTCCCGGGTCCGCTCGGTCACCGACACGAGCATGATGTTCATGATCCCGATCCCGCCCACGAGGAGCGAAACCGCGGCGATGCCGGCGAGCAAATACGTGAACGTGCGCGTTGCCGCCTCGAAGGTTTCGAGCAGCGCCGTCTGATCGCGGATCGAGAAGTTACTCGCCTGACCCGGGCGGAGCTTCTGCTCTCGCCGGAGCACACGGTCGATCTCCGCCATGGCCGGATCCATCGACTTTTCGTCGAGCGCCTTGACGTAGATGCTGCGGACACGGTCCGTTCCCAGGACCCGGCCCTCGGCCGTGCCGATCGGGATATAGACTACCTCGTCAGGACTGGCGAAACCCGACTGGCCCTTTGCCTTCAGAATTCCGACGACCTCGAAGGGGATGCCCCGGATCTCGACGGACTGGCCCAGCAGCAACGATGGATCCAGCAGACCGAGCCGCTCGGCCACATTGTAACCCACTACCGCCACGCGGCGTCGGCCCTGGTCCTCCACCATTGTGAAGAGCCGTCCCATCGCCAGCTCGTGGTTTTGAATGTCGAAGTAGCTGGGCCATGTGCCCAGGATCGACAGATTCGCGTTCTGACGGCCGTAGACCACCTGGGCGCGACCCTCCATTTCGGGCGCCACATCCCGGATGTAGCGCGGCTCGACCATCAGCGCCTCAGCCGCCGCCACAGTGAGCCGGGCGGAAGTGCCGCGGTCAATGCCACCCTGGAACTGCGCGCCCGGTGACACGGTGAGCACGTTGGTCCCCATGCTCTGGAGCTGCGCCTGGATCTGCTGCTGCGCGCCGCCACCGAGCGCCAGCATGGTGATCACGGCCGCAATGCCGATCACGATGCCCAGCATGGTCAGCGTCGAGCGAAGCTTGTTCGCCCACACCGCCGACAAAGCGACTCGCAGGATCTCCGATGAGAAGAGCATGGCGCCGCCTCCGCTCAGAATCGGACCTGGACAGGACCACCACCCATACCGCCACGGATCCGGTTGAGCATTTGCTGCTGCTGCTGCGCGATCTGCGTGACCGACATGAGGACGACCTCCTCACCCGGCTCGAGGCCAGAGATCACCTCGACGTAGTCCCAGTCGCTCAGACCGAGCTGCACCCGACGGGGCTCCGGACCCGCAGGCGTCATTACGAACACGACGCCGCTCGACACGGTGTTGCCGGCACCGGCCAATGCCCTGGCAGCAAAGCCACCGCCACCGGCTCCGCCGAAGCCGCCGGCGCCACCCGCACCGCCTGCACCGCGGACAGCCCCGCCGCACGCCTGCAACTGGGTGCGCAGCGCCTGACGTTCCTCTTCACTCATCGATGCGGCGCCACCGCCCTGCATGCGCGCCATCAGCGCCTGGCAGTCGACTCCAGCCGAGTCGGCAGGTGCACCTGCGACCGCTCCAGGCGCAGCGCCCTGGGCGGGCGCAGCAGCCGCGGCTCCGCCGGCGACCGGGGCACCAGCCATGGGGCCGCCCTGACGCGCTCCGCCGCCGGCCGGCGACGAGAGCACCGCGTTTACGGCTTCCTCGGAGATTCCGAGCAGCGCGCCGGCAGCCACTGCATTGCTCGTGACCACGACGGCCGCGGCCGGAACCGCGATCACGTCCTCACGCCGCGCGACCTCGATCTGCACCTCGGCATTCATGCCGGGGAGCAGCAGGCCCTCCTCATTGTTGAGACGGACGATGACCGGGAACATTGTCACGTTCTGCTCGACGACGGCTTGAGGCTCGATCTGGACCAGCTCACCCCGGAAGGACCGGCCCGGATGAGCGTCCACGAGCACCGTCACTGGCTGGCCCGGCTGGATCTGTCCGATATCGGTCTCGTCGATCAGCGTGCGGACCTGCATCTCCGAGAGGTCCGCCATGGTCATGAGGGTGGTGCCCCCGGAGACGCCCGAGGTGGCCGACTGGATGATCGTGCCTTCTTCCACCGAGCGCTGGATGATGACGCCGTCGATCGGTGCGCGGATCTGCACGTCGTTCATCCGCTCACGGGCGAGCTCGACCGCATATTGAGCGCGCACGAGCTGCGCCGATGAGTTCGCCTCGTCCAGCGCCGCCGACTCGTATTCCTGCTGCGTGATGATGTTTGCGGCATAGAGCTCGGCAGCGCGCTCCAACTGCGAGCGCGAGATCGCGAGCCTCGCCTCGGCGACCCGCAGGTCGGCTTCGGCCTGCCCGAGTGTATTCGCCACATCGCGCGGGTCGATCTCGGCCAGGAGCGTGCCACGCTCCACGTAGTCGCCCGTCTCGACGAGGATCCGGAGAACTTCACCGCTCGCCTTGGACTGCACATTGACGAGCGTGACCGGCGTTATCGATCCGGCGGCGTCTGCGCGGACCTCGATCGTGCGCCGTTCCACGAACGCGGTGTCCAGTGGACGGTCCTCATTCGAGTTCGACAGCATGCCACATCCGGCAAGCGCCATGACCGCCAACAGCGGTGATATCGGCATCCACCCGTGAAAACCCGAATTCCTCACGTTCGACCTCCGCTGAGTCGTAGTTTCGTGCAGAGCGGCAGCGGTTGGCAGCCGCTTCGCGATGTGGCGGCCCCAGCCCTGTTGATGCACCTGCTATCCCGAACGTTAACAGCGTGTGGTTGGCCCGGCGGCCCGCCGCTCGGAGAACGGGGCGGGATCATCCTCGGCGCGGTGCGTACCTGCCGAATGAATCTGTCTTCGAAACCGTAGGTCCACCGCGCGGGTTGGGAATCCGGAGCGACGCGTCGAAGGTCGGAACCCGGAGCGAACGCCGAGTCTGAGCTCAGCGTCTGTCGTTCCTGCCGTTCGACTGGCCACCACCCGGCAGGAGTCGTCGTTCGATGCGCATCCATTCGCTGCTGTGGAGCTGCTCCTCGGTCAACAGCATGCGAATCTCGGCACGGGTCGAATCCACGATCGCCTCGAGCTGCGGGCCGAAATCCGCCCACAGCGACTTCGTCTCCTCGGCTCGCCGCTGGAGGATCTCGTCGATCGCAGCGCGCTGCTCATCGGTCACGCCGATCCTGTCGAAAAGGTCCTCCGACGACGGTGCCGACGGCGCCGACGGCCGGGTCTGGCGACGGTACCCGTCGCTGTCCCCGTTGTGCTGCGCGGTCTGGCCGGTCAGCGGATGGGGTCTCGACATAATCCGATCGAACGCGGCACCGGAGAGCGCACCGGCGATGAAGGTGACGCCCAGCAGCGCCACGCCGAGGAAGCGGGCGACCTTGCCGGTCATGTGCCGCCTCCATCAGCGATCGCGATCAACAAGTCGGACGCCGACGGCGCCCTCGCCTCGTTGATCCAGTCGACAGCAGGTGCGGGTACTTCGAGAGCCTCCGCGATACCCGGCAGCGCAACGACGTCCTCGGTGCCAGCTACCGGCTCCGACAGCGTGAGCGTGCCGATCGACAGCGTGGCCACGACCGCGGCCACGGCCAGCAGCGGCCGGGCCCAGTGCGCAAGAAGGAGGATCGGACCCACCTGCGCCCTCCGCCGCGCCAGCTCGGGCGCGGCCATCCTCGTGATCGCATTCACGAGCTGCTCGAAGCGCCGGGCATCCGAGAGCGTGTCGAGCGCGGTCAGATCGATTCGATCGCGGTCCATTCAGGCCTCCTCGAACAGGCCAGTGCCGAGACGGGCTCGCAACGCCCGCCTGGCGTGAAACAGGTGCGCCCTCACCGTACCCTCCGGCAGACCGAGAAGCTCCCCGATCTCGCGATGGCGCCAACCCTGCAAGTCATGCAACAACACCACTTCGCGCTGTATCGCCGTCAGACCTTCCATGGCCTCGGTCAGACGCTGCCGGATCTCGGTGCGGTCCATGTCCCTCGCCGGATCCTCGCTGCCCGCCGACCCCAGCGCATCGTCGAGCGGCAACGCCCGACGTACTGTCTGATATCGGCGCACGCTGTGCGCGCGATTCCGGACGATCTGCAACAGCCACGAGAGGAACTTTTCCGCGTTTCGGCACTCATCGAGACGCTCGAGCGCCGTGATGAACGCGTCCTGACAGATGTCCTCCGCGTCTGCCGGCTCACCGATCGTCGCCAACGCGACCGAATACGCGGCGCGCAGGTGCCGACGAACCAGTTTTTCGAAGGCGGCACTGTCACCCGATCGGGCCAGCTCCACCAGCCGCGCGTCCGCTTCCGGCATCGCTTATTTCTTAGACGCCTGACAAGGTTCAAACGTTGTCGCAACCCGCCGACGTTCGGATCGGGTGCCGTGGCGACTTCAGCCGGGTCGCAGAGATACACGCCGCCAGTGGCGGAAGATCCGGTATCGCAATGCTTAGCGCGACACCGGCCCCACGGCCCTCACCCCGTCCGCCACCACAATCTCCCGGACTCGACACCGCCGACACATTTGCAAAAAAATATGTGCTTTCGCGCGGTGGGGCCAGTAGCCGCCAGGAAACCGGGCGCCGAACGGGAACCGCGCGCCGGGTTGGGCGGCGCGACCGGAACCCGATCCGGCGTGCGAACCGGCGGGCTGGCGCCAGGTGGCGATGGGAGAAGCGGGTGGATGACTGGAGCCGATCGGGGGTCGGTCGCCGGAGCGGGCGCTGCGACTGACGGACTCGTGTCGCACCGCCGGCAGGCGCCTTTCCCCGGCGCGGGCGGGCGCACGCCGCCGGTACGGCTACTTCCCGGTCGGCCGGACCATGCGCAGCACGCGGAGGAGCGCGCGGGCCTTCGCCAGCGTCTCTTCGTATTCGGTGGCCGGGACGGAGTCGGCGACGATACCTGC
>DATMSC010000196.1:0-3773 GCA_035565595.1 Longimicrobiales bacterium
CCCGATCTGGAGATGGAGGAGCGCGATCACCGGCCGCTCTCGGAGCTGGCTGTGGGGCAGCGGGCGACGGTTTCGGAAGTGGGCGATGAGGACTCGGCGATGCTGCGGCATTTCGCCGAGCTCGGGCTCTTTCCCGAGACGCATGTCGAGGTCCTTGCGGTCGCTCCGTTCGACGGTCCGATCACGTTGCGGGTCGGCGATAGCGAACAGTCGATCGGCCGACTGGCGGCATCCAGGGTTTTCGTAGCCGACGTGCGGGAGGCGACGCAATGAACGGGCGGGGCGCAGTTCTCGCGGCGCGGATCCGCACCGCCGCCGCGGCGCTCATCCTCGTCCCCTTCGCTGCGTGCGCCGGGCCGGGCGGCGCTACGTCCGATGTGGCAGAGCGCACGATCCGCGCAGTTGCCACGACGAGCATCGTGGCTGACGCCGTGAGGGAGGTGGGCGGAGACCGTGTCGAGGTAACGGGGCTCATGGGTCCGGGCGTGGATCCGCACCTCTACCGGGCCAGCGAGGGCGATGTCCGGCGCATGAGCGAAGCCGACATCGTCTTCTACAACGGGCTCCACCTCGAGGGCCGCATGAGCGAGCTGTTCGCCGAAATGGGTGCGCGCGGCATACGCACGGTGGCGGTGGCGGAGGCCATCGACACGGCGAGCCTGCTCCGGCCGCCGGAGTTCGAGGGTGCCTTCGACCCGCACGTCTGGATGGACGTCGGGCTGTGGCGCCTGGCGGTGGCCAGGATCGCGGACGCACTCGCGGAACTGGACCCGACGCACGCCGAGACGTACCGGGCGCGCGCGGCGGCGTACGGCGTGCGACTGGATTCGCTGGACGCGTGGGTCCGGAGCCGGGTCGAGGAGGTCCCCGAAGCGATCCGAGTCCTCGTCACGGCACACGACGCCTTCAACTACTTCGGTCGCGCATACGGCTTCCAGGTTCGGGGGCTGCAGGGGATCTCGACTGTCGCCGAGGCCGGTACCGCGGATGTGCAGGCGCTCGCGCGCTATGTGGCCGAGGCGAGGATCCCGGCGCTGTTCGTCGAGTCGTCGGTATCACCGCGGAGTATCGAAGCGGTGCAGGCGGCGGTGCGGGCGAGGGGGTTCGACGTGCGGCTCGGCGGGAGTCTCTATTCCGACGCGCTTGGCGGCGTCGGCAGTGGCGCGGAGACGTACGAGGGAATGATCCGGCACAACACGGAAACCATAGTGTCGGCGCTGGCGGGAGGTGACGGGTGAGCGCGGCTGCCGGGCGGCAGGTCCATGTCGGCGATGGACGGGTCGGCGGTGCGGACGTCGCTGCCATAGAGGTCCGGGATCTGACCGTCGCCTACCGGGACAGGCCGGTGCTCTGGGACGTGGACGTGACGGTGCCAAAGGGTGTGCTCATGGCCATCGTCGGGCCCAATGGCGCCGGGAAGACCACGCTGATCAAGGCGATCCTGGGGCTGGTGCGTCCCGCCGCAGGACAGGTCCTGATCAACGGCGCCCCGTTCGACGCGCGGCGCCGCGAGGTGGCGTACGTGCCGCAGCGGGGGAGCGTGGACTGGGATTTCCCGACCAGCGTGCTGGACGTGGTCATGATGGGGCTGTACGGGCGGCTGGGGTGGCTGCGCAGGCCGGGCGCCGCAGAGCGCACCGCCGCGCTCGCCGCGCTCGAGAAGGTCGGCATCGGCGCGCTGGCGGACCGTCAGATCTCGCAGCTCTCCGGCGGCCAGCAGCAGCGGGTATTCCTTGCCCGCGCGCTCGTGCAGGATGCGCCGATCTACCTCATGGACGAGCCGTTCCAGGGGGTGGACGCGACGACGGAACGGGCCATCGTCGCCCTGCTCCAGGAGCTCCGGGCGCTGGGTCGCACCGTCGTCGTCGTGCACCACGACCTGCAAACGGTGCCCGAGTACTTCGACTGGGTGCTCCTCCTGAACGTCCGGCGCATCGCGGCCGGTCCCGTGGGCGAGGTGTTCACGGACGAGAACCTCCGGGCGACGTACGGCGGTCGCGTACCGTACCTCAGGCAGGCGCACGTGGAGCCGCCGGCGCCGGCGCCGGCAGCGCCGTTCCGGCTCGGGAGGGCGGGCGGGGAATGAACCTGCCGTTCGACTTCGACTTCACGCTTCGCACGGTCGCGCTCGGTGCGGCGATCCTCGGGATCGTGAGCGGCACGCTGGGCACGTACGCCGTATTGAGGGGGCAGAGCCTCCTCGGCGATGCGATTTCGCACGCTGCGCTACCGGGGATCGCGCTCGCGTTCCTCCTCACCGGCGCACGCGCCCCGCTGGTCCTGGTGCTGGGCGCGGCGCTCGCCGGCTGGGCCGGGGCGCTCGGCGTGATCGCCATCACTCGCCGGACGCGGGTACCATACGACGCCGCCCTCGGCCTCGTCCTGTCGGTGTTCTTCGGCGCCGGCATGGTGCTGCTCACGTACATCCAGCGGCTTCCGAGCGGGCAGCAGGCAGGGCTGGACACATATCTCTTCGGCCAGGCGGCGGCACTCCTCCCACGCGACATCGCCGTCATGTCGGTCCTGGGCGTCGCGGCCCTCGTTGTCATCACCCTGCTGTGGAAGGAGCTCAAACTGCTGAGCTTCGATCCGGAGTTCGGCGCCTCGATCGGGCTCCCGGTCAGGCGACTGGACATCCTGCTGACCACGCTCCTGGTGATCGCCATTGTCATTGGACTCCAGGCGGTTGGTGTCGTCCTCATGAGCGCGATCCTGATCGCGCCGACGGCGGCCGCGCGCCAGTGGTCCGACCGGTTGGGCCGCACCGTATTCCTCGCAGCGTTGTTCGGCGCGGCTGCGGGCGTGACGGGTGCGCTGATCAGCGCGTCGGCGCAGCGCATGCCGACCGGCCCCACGATCGTGCTCGTGGCCGGCTGCGTCGTGGCGGTGAGCCTCCTTGTCGCGCCCGGTCGTGGCCTCCTTGCCGAGGCGATCCGCCACTGGCGCGCCCGGCGCGACCTGCGCGAGCTGGCGCTGCTGGAGGACCTCTTCATCGTGGCCCGCCAGCACGAGAATCCGCTCCACCCGCACCCGCCCATCGTGTTGCGAACCATGACTTCACGGCCCGATACCGTCGCCCATACCCTCAGGAGCCTCGAGCGCCGAGGCTGGGTACGCCGCGGTCGGGATGACGTGTGGGCGCTGACGGAAGAGGGGTGGCGTACCGCCAGCGACACCTTCGGTGACTGGACCCCCGAAAACTGGCGAAAGCCTCGCCGGTCGCCGGCGCTGGACGGGAGCTGAGCCATGTCGCCCCGTGTCGAAATCCTGCTCGTCGCAGTTACGACCGCCGCCGCCTGCGCGCTCCCCGGCACGTTCCTCGTATTGCGACGCGTCTCGATGTTGAGCGACGCGATCAGCCATGCGATCCTGCCCGGCATCGTGATCGCCTTCTTCATGACGGGTGATCTCAGTTCGCCGCTCCTGATCCTCGGCGCGACGCTCACCGGCGTGCTGACGGCCGTGCTGATCGAGGGGTTGAGCCGGACCCGGCGTGTGCGCGAGGACGCGGCTATCGGGCTCGTGTTCCCGCTCCTGTTCTCGATCGGTGTGATCCTCATCGCACGCTATGCGAGCGGAGTGCACCTCGACGTGGACGCGGTGCTCCTCGGGGAGCTCGCGTTCGCGCCGTTCAACCGGATGGTGCTCGGCGGCGTCGACGTCGGCCCCAAGGCGCTGTGGGTGATGGGCACGATCCTGGTCATCAACGCCGCGGTGATCATCACGTTCTTCAAGGAATTCAAGCTCTCGACGTTCGACCCGGCGCTGGCCGC
>DATMSC010000197.1:0-6664 GCA_035565595.1 Longimicrobiales bacterium
CATCCTCCGAGAAGCGGTAATTCAGGAGCCCCTGGAAACCGATGACGTTGAGCACGATCAGGTTCCCCTGCATTGACTCGGGGAAGTGGCGACTGGACAGGATCTCGATCCCGGCGACGGGGCGCACCCTGACCTCGCCGGGCTGCGGCGCATTGGTGGACTCCATGGCCGGGAAGTACTTCTTCGTCGAGAACGACGGACCGTAATAGCCGGTGCCGCCGGTGGCATCGAAGACGATGTCGCGCCCCCAGGCGTCGAAGACGTGGCCGTGGGGGTTCGGGAAGTTCATGGGGACGTACGTCTCGAACCGCCACGTCCGGGGCTCGAAGCGGTACACCCCGCCGTCGAACTGGCGCGTGACCGGGCCCCACGGCGACTCCACGGCCGTGCGGTGGAAGATCCCCTCCTGCAGGTACAGCGCGCCGCCCGGATCGAAGGTGAAGCTGTTGATCCCGTGGTGCGTATCGGCGGAATCGAAGCCGTGGAGCAGGAGGCGCTTCTCGTCGTAGACATCGTCACCGTCGGTATCCCTCAGGAAGACGACGTTGGGCTGCTGTGCGACGATGACGCCGCCGTTCCAGAACTCGAAGCCGGTGGGATTGTGCAGGTCGCCCGCGAAGACCTTGCAGCGGTCGGCGCGCCCGTCGCCATCGTCGTCCTCGAAAATGAGGAGCTTGTCGTCCATGGGCGTGCCCGGCTGCCAGTGCGGATAGTTCTTCCACGAGGCGACCCAGAGTCGGCCACGCGTGTCGAACGCCATCTGCACAGGGTTGATCAGCTCCGGGCACGTCCGCTCCGAAGCAAAGAGCTGTACCGCCAGCCCCTCGCCCAGCGTCATCTGCGCGATGGCGTCCTCGCCGTCGAGGATCGGCGAAGTCGTGATGAGGTTGGTCCCGGCAGGCACCAGTGGTGGTGCGTTGGAGTCGTCGAGCTCGAGATCCCCGCCCCGGGCAACGGCCCAGATCCGCATGTCGCGGTTCCGGGTCATGACATCCAGGACCGGCAGCTCCCGCTGGAGCACCTCGTAGTTCGTGGGGAGCACGTCCTCCGGATTCGCCTCGTCGACCTGCGCACGGCTGGCGTTACGAGGGTTGCCCCGGACGAAGTTGAGGAATGCGCGGTCGCCGAACGTCGAATAGCCATCCGCCACCCGGTATCGATGGAACCAGTAGGAGTTCCTGTCGACGACGGCAGCGCGGAGCCGTTCCAGGTGGGCGGGATCGTGCGCGGGAGGTTCCCCGAATACAGCGCGGTCGATGACCTCCGCGATCCGGCGGTTCCCCTCACTGTTGAGGTGGACGCCGTTGATGGTGAGTGGCTCGTCGCTCTCGGCGTATAGAACCAGGCTGGGGGTGAAGAGGTCGACGAACTCGACGCCGTGGGCGGCGGCGACTTCACCCATGGCGCGCGTGTACAGCTCGAGGCGCCGGTTGTTCTCCGTGCCGTCCGGGAGCGACGGGTCGCCCAGATCCTCGTGGGCGATCGGTGAAAAGAGCACGATCCGCGGCGCCGAACGGCCGTTGTACTGCTGCGCGAGGGTGTGCGTGATCCACTCGGCCAGCTCCGAACGGAACTCATCCAGCCCCTCCTCGCCGCGGTACGACTCGTTGTATCCGAAGAAGGCGAAGATGACGTCCGCCCTCGTGTTCACCCCTTCGAACCGGTTTTCCTCGTAACCGCCGATCGGCTGCGCCTGCCCGCTCAGCCATTCGTCGGGAGTGCCGAAGTTGCGCGAACGTGGGCGGGTGGCGACCTCGTCGCCGCTGAACCCCAGGTTGCGGAAGGTAAGGTCGTGCTCCGGGAAGCGGGCGTGGATCAGAGTTTCCAGCCAGCCATCGTATTGCATCCGCTCGGCGAGGGTGTTGCCGATGATGGCAATGTGCTCGCCCGGCTGGAGCTCCAGACGGGTCGTGCGGGGGCTCTCGGCGGTCGCTGCTCCGCACCCCGTGGCAGTGATCACGAGGAGTGCAGCGAGTCCCGCCGAGCGCGCGCGTTGGGTGATTTTCGCCACTGTCGTTCTCCTCACGGTTTGCGTGCCTCCGGCTCCGCCAGGGTCAACCATCGCGTCACCTGCTTCCCGGACCGGGTATCGGCGAGTCCCAGCCCGCCATGTCGGACGGTTTCAGCCCCTGCACGAAGCCGTCGAAATCGAAACGTGTCGGATTGTACGGGCCGACGAAGTCGATGGGGCCATCCGGCGAGATCGCGTCATCGAGTCCGGTTGCCCAGAGGATCCCGTTCACGACCATGCGCCGGAAGCCGTCGTCGAGGAGGTCCTCGGACGCGCCGTGGGTCGTGGTGAAAACTCGCCCGGACGCCCCGTTGGGCCGGGTGTATTGGCGCACCCAGGCGACGGGGACGAGATCGGCGCGCTGCTGCGACGGTGGTGCGTCGGGTGACATCCCGTCGAGCACCTGACCCCGGGCGAGGATCGTGCTCCCTTCGATGGGGTCGACGAAGTAGACGCCGGACTGCGCCCATGCGGTGGTCACGCCGCGCAGGATGGGGTGGTCCCGCTGTGACGGTTCCACGACGATCCGCGAGCTGGTCGTGTGGTTCGGGCCGTAGTGGCTGACCCAGGTCTCGCCGAGGATCTGCCTCCCGAACCCGCCCGGCATCGGATCACCGGCCCGCCACGAGAACTCGCGGTAGGCAGCGTCCTGCCGATTGATCTGGAACGCGTGCGTGGCGGTCCGGAAGCCGACCACGGGGCCACCGCGGTCCAGGTACGCGACAATGTGTCGCATCTCTTCGTCGGGGAAATCCTGGAATCGGGTGAAGATCACCAGGAGGTCCGCGGACTGGAGCGCGTCGAGACCCGCGATGTGGGAGCTGCCCGGTTCGATGAACCCGCTTTCAGCGTCCGTGGTGAAGAACACGCTGGTCCTGAAGCCGTAGTGTCTGGCCATGATGCGGGCGAGCGCCGGGAGCGTCTCCTCGGAGCGGTACTCGTGGTCTCCCGCCAGGAAGACGATGTATTTGCCCGCACCGGGTCCCACCGTCCCCTCGAAATCGATCCGATGTGGGTTAGCGGGTGACGGAGATTCCTGCGCGTTGGCGAGTGCTGGAGCGAGTCCGGTTGCCAGCGAGGCAAGGAGCAGTGCAGCGCGGAGTGCCATCGGACTACACCTCTCTGCTCGTGAGCGCTCCGGCGCCATGCCGCGGCGGGCATGCGTCGAATCGCGGTATCCTGCGTTGGGTGTCGGAGATGGGAACGCTACGTCGCGTAGCCCAAGGTGTCAACGAGAACGTTCGACGGTACCTCGCGCGCCCGAGCTGGCAGTCGCCGCTCATCTTACTGTCCTCTTTCACGCCGTCCGGGCTGACGCTACCTTCCGAAATCCTCACTGAAGTGTGAAACGGTGCCGACGACTGCCGACGGAATCCGCCGGCACGGTCGTCATCGTGCAGCCCGGCAACGAGGCTGGCAGGCCGATGGCCAGGCGCGTGGAGCTGAGTATCTCCACGTGTCCGGACCGTCGTGATGGCTGCACGGCTCATCGCGGATCGCAGCAATCTGCGCGGCCGCGACATCGGGCGACCGCGAGTGGCGTTTCGTCGCGGCGCTGCGGCGTGGGTGACGGTTTGTGCCACACCACGCGTGCACGCGGAGTCGACGACCGGTGTCCCGCCGGGCGCACGTCCCGACGCGGGACAGGGTGGAACTTTGACGCTGGAGCGTGAGGCGCAATGAGCGAGCATGTCTACGATGGACCGGCAGGGCATCGCCCCTTGCTCATGACACGGCGGGAGGTGCTGCGCACGGCTGCGATCGCCGCCGCCGGCGCGCCGTTCACGAACCTGCTCTCCGGACCCGCCACGGCCCGCCCTCTGGCGCCCCGCAACGCCGCCGACCCTGTCGAGTTGCACTGGCTGGAGGGCCCACCGGGTGTCCAGACCGGTACATCTTTCGGCGTACCCTGGCCGCGCGGTGCGGTGACGACGGACACCCCGTTCGCGGCAACATCCGCGGGCGGCGACGCGGTGCCGGTAGATACCTGGCCCCTCGCCTACTGGCCGGACGGCTCGCTCAAATGGACGGGGCACGCGATAGGCGCAGGCGTTGCGACCGGCGACCGGTTGGTGCTGACGCCCGGCGCCTTGCCGACGACCCTGGCCGGGGCGCCACGCGTTTCCGCGAGCGAAACCGCTGATGCCATCGAGGTCGACACCGGCGTGATCCGGTGCCGTATCGCGAAGTCCGGCTCCGAAGTCATCCAGTCCATCGGGCGAGGTGGCGTCGAGCTGCTGCGCGGCGCGCATCTCGTTCTCTTCACCGAGGATCGGGCGTTCGCGGAGGAGTTCGAGGGCGAGGACGCCGTGACGCGGCGGCAATACCGCGGTTGGATCGAGGAGGCGGTCATCGAGCGGGCGGGCCCGGTGCGCACAGTGGTCCGCGTCAGGGGCACCTACCGCGGCGGCAGCCGCTCGTGGCTGCCGTACACGCTGCGCCTGTACTTCTACGCGGGCGCGGAGTCGGTACGCGTCGTCCACTACTTCATCTTCGATGGCGACCAGCACAGTGACTTCATCCGCAGCTTGGGGTTGCGCTGGGCCGTGCCAATGCGCGACCCGTTGCACGACCGCCACGTCCGGTTCGTAGCCGAAAACGATGGGATCTGGGGAGAGGCGGTTCGGGTGATGACGGGACTGCGCGCACCGACGCCGCCAGCGGTCCGCGATGCGCAGATCGAAGGCACCGCGTCGCCGCCGATATCCGAATGGGGCGGAATGAATTGGGCGGCGCAGATCGAGGATGTCCCGGTCTGGAACGACTATAAGCTGGTCCAGAATTCGGCGGATTCGTTTCACATCGGCAAGCGCACGGACGCCAACGGGGCGTGGCTGCTGCACGCCGGGGCGGGGCGGAGAGCGTACGGCCTCGGCTGGCTGGGCGGACCGACGGGCGGCGGGATCGCGTTCGGCCTGCGCGACTTCTGGGAGAAGTTCCCGACGCAGCTCGACATCCGCGGTGCAGGCACCGCCGAGGCCACAGTTACCGTCTAGTTCTGGTCGCCGGACTCACCGGCGATGGACCTCCGGGATTACGACGACGAGCGCCACGGCCTCGCGCTCATGTACCAGGAGCCCGGCCGCGGCCTCGAGGACCGGGTCGCGACACCCGAGGGGATCGCCCGGTGCACGAGGTGATGCTGTGGGCGCTCCCGGCCACGCCGAGCCGGGCCCGGCTCCTCGAGCTCGCCGTCACTCTCCGCACGCCGCCGCTGCTCGTCGCGACCCCCGAGCACTACCACGCGCTGCAGCCGTTCGGCGTGTGGTCGCTCCCGGACCGGTCAACGCCGACACGGGCCGCCCTCGAGGACGAATCGACAGGCGCATCGACTTCTACCGCAGCCAGATCGAACAGCGGAAGTGGTACGGCTTCTGGTTCTACGGCGACGTCATGTGGGGGTACGACCCGGCGCGCCACGTCTGGCGCTACGACTCCGGCGGCCACGCCTGGCACCAGGGTGAGCTGGGCTTCGACCAGGCGCTCTGGTATCAGTTCCTCCGGACCGGACGACCCGAAGTGTTCCGCATGGCGGAAGCGATGACGCTGAACATCGCGGAAGCGGCCGTCCACCACCTCGGCTTCTTTGCCGGGCTGGGCTCGCGGCACGCCGTCGTGAAGTGGGGTGATGGCGCCAAGGAAGCCCGCATCAGCGCGTCGCAGCTCAAGCGGCCGTATTACTATCTCACCGCCGACGAACGAGTTGGCGACTACATGCGCGCAACACTCCAGGCCGACGAGACCATGCTGCGCGTCCCGCCCTTCCGGGAGCTGGTCCCGCCACCGGTGAACGCGCCCATCCACGTGCGCATTGGGCCGGACTGGGTAGCGCTGGTCAGCAACTGGCTCACGGAATGGGAGCGCACGGGCGACACCCGCTGGCGCGACCGTATCGTCCGCGGGATGCGCGACATAGCCGCCATGGAGCACGGCATGTTCACCGGCCGCGAAGGCGCCGTCGGGTTCGATCCGGTCACCGGCGCCCTGACCGACGAGGGGATGTCGCTCTCCGGGTCATATCACCTGTCGATGCTCTTCGGCGGCGACCAGGTGCTCTACGAGTGCCTCGAATTGCTCGACGAGCCCGAATTCGAGCGCGTCTTCCTCGAGTTCTGCCTGCTGTATACAGGCACGCCGGAGGAGCGGACGGCGAGGTTCGGGAGGAACTTCAACCCGGGTAGCCAGCAGAACTACTACTCACGGCTCATGGCGTACGCCGGGCGTCGGCTGGGCGACGAGTCCTTCCTCCGTCGGGCCTGGGAGACGTTCCGCCCTGAGGTCGGCAGCCTTCCGCCAGTCCAACAGGTGACCGGGCCCATCGTGGTGACGCCGGTCGAGCATGCAGGCAACGTGTTCACCAACGACGCGGGCCAGCGCATCCTCACCATCGTGCAACTCCTCGAGCTGGCTCCGGAGCAGGCGCCGTGAATCGCTGACACGCCAAACGGTACTCACACGAATACGCATCCGGACGCCGCCGTGGTCCCGCGGCTGGTTCGCCGCCCCCGCCGGCATTATACTCCCGGCCGGCCGCGCGCCGTATGCCGCCGCCCACGCCGCGCGGCGCAGCAGCGCACACTGGACCAGCGCCACCAGCACACCAGGTCATGCCAGGGTCCGTCCCACCGCCAGAACCCGAAACGCCCCGGGAGT
>DATMSC010000198.1:0-10535 GCA_035565595.1 Longimicrobiales bacterium
GCCGGACGCACCGACACTGCCGTATCTCGGCACGACCGGGTGGATCCGACGATTCAGGAGCTCCAGCAGAAGGTCGATGACTGCGGGACGAACACCGGAAAACCCACGGGCCAGAACATTGGCGCGCAGCAGCATGGTGGCGCGCACCTCCGCCTCGTCGAGCGGTTCTCCTGTGCCGGACGCGTGACTGCGGATGAGGTTCGCCTGCAGCTCAGCCAGCCGCTCGGCCGGTATCACGACTTCCGAGAGCGCCCCGAATCCGGTGGTCACGCCGTACACCACACGCCCCTCCGCCACCAGGGAGTCGACCTCCCGCCTCGCCGCCTCCACCCGTCTGCGAGCGGCGCGGCCGAGACTCACGCGAATCGGGGTGGGACCCGCGACCCGTTCGACCGTCTCCAGTCCGAGATTCTGGCCGGTCAGGACGAGTCGTTCCACCATGTGGGTCCGCCGGTACGCGACCTCCGAAAAGTCTTACCGCAGCGGCTCGCTCCGCTGCTCGTAGTCGAATTTCACTTCGGGGCGCGACTTTAGCTGCACGAGGAACTGGAACGTGAAGTTGCCGTTCTGGGCGCGGACGAAGTCGAAATTGGCGGTCCAGTCGTGCATGTCACGGCTGAACGACAGGACGTGGTCGCTGAACTCGCCTTCCGTGAACGAATAGCCGGTCGACCACTGCACGGTCCATCCCGGCGTCGGGTGGAATGTAAAGCTGCCGCGGGAGGTGAGCCGGCTCTCTGCCTCATCCCGGCGAGGTCGGGTCAGTGAATAGCTCAGCGAAATGTTCCAGGTAGGGCCGGACGTGCGCGGCCGATCCACCTGAACCGACCGCCGCCGACTGCCCACCAGTTCGAGACCCGTCTCGGGGCCTTCCGGATCCTCGATCTCTGCCACGAGCGTGTCTGCCTCCGCCAGGGCAGCAGAGCCGCCAGAGCCGAAAGCCATCCCGATCAGCCGGAACAGCCAGGAGTTCTGGTTCAGACCCAGGCTCGCGCTAACGCTGCTGAGGTGCGGGTCGAACTTCCGATTCACGACCTGGTTGTCCTCGTTCCGGAACTCGTCGACGAGGTCGTGCACGAAGGTGAGACTGATCCCGCGAAGGAGGTCGGAGCTGACGTTGTTCGTGAGCTGTCGCGTCACCAGCCCCGGGAAACGCCTGGCGATGTGCGCTTCTTCGCGTGCCTTGACGAAGTCGTATGCGACAGCACTCGTCGTCAGCGAAAGCAGTGTCAGCGTCCGCGCACGCGGGAGCCGGATCGGTTCTCCCGACGCCGACGTAGCGGAATCCGCAGCCGTCAGCTCCGCCGCCGGATCAGCGCGCAACTTGGCTTCTATCGTCTGGTTGACCCGGATCTGGATGCCGTTCTGCTCCCGGATCTCGTCCACGCCGAACACCGCGCGCTGCAGACTATCGGCGACCACGCGCGGTGAGTAGTTGTAGGATATCGTCGGCGAAATGCGGTGGCGGAACCCGCTGAACGGGCCGATCCCGGGCCAGAACCCGAAGACGGCAGTGCTCAGTGAGGCATTGAAGCTCATGCGGGTCGGTGATGCAACCGTCTGGCCACCGGTAATGGGCGAGTTGCGGAACTCGCCCGCGAGCTGGAGCCCGGGGGTGAACGTCGTCGTACCGATCAGACGCTGCTGATAACTCAGCCCGGTGCTCCACTCCGCCCGCCGGACCAGGGTGTCCGGAGCAAAGTCCTTGTACAGATTGGCCTGCTCGTTGAACGAAGCCGACTGGCTCCACCGGAAGTTGCCGAGGTTGAAGTTGCTGCTGGCATTGACGACCGTGGTGCGTTTGTCCGCAACCGTGTCGGCCCGAAGCACGCTATTCGACCGTCCCGTCAGATTCGCCGACCAGGACGCGTTGTTGTACCAGCGGGCCTGTCCTGTTGGCGCGGCGAAGAAGGTGATCGGCGAGATGCTGAGCCCGAAATCCGGGAGCGTCATCTCCACCCGATCGTCGCTCAGGTATTGACGGCGGCTTGCGCTCAGCGAAAGGCGGCCCCAGTTGAACCGCCTCGTGAGACCGGCGTTGGAGTTGATCGTCCGGTTCAGCTCGTTCGGATCACGTGCCTCACGGCGCACGAAGTCGCTCGAAGAAGCGTAGGCACCTGCGACGGAGATCGTCGTCCTCTCGTCCATCCTCCACGTGTTTGCCGTGTTCAGCGTCAGGTTCGTCGACCCATCCTCCTGCCAGAAACGGCGAACGGTGAGGCTCCCATTGAGGAACTTCTGCGCCCAGTTGTATTCGAACGCGCCTTCCAGCGCGGTCCAGTGCCCGCTGAACCAGTCCAGGGCGACCTCCGCACCCATGTAGTCGTTGATCGCCCAGTAATATCCCACGTTGGAGATACGGCGACTATAGCCGGACTGGTTGCGGAGGAGGTCGTTGATCCCGAATCGTGGCGTGAGGATCCCGCTACGTCGCCCTTCCTTCAGGCTCTGGACCATGAATGGGAGCCAGAGGACCGGCACATCCCGGAAGTTCAGCGTGACGTTCCGCGCAACCAGTATGTCGTTGGAGATCAGTTTCACGCTCTGGGCTGCGAAGTGGTAGTGCGGCTCCGTTTCTTCGCAGTCCGTGAACATCGTGTTGTGGCTATAGATGCGATCATTGCCGACGGGATAGACGCGTTCCCCGAGCACGATCCAGGTGGCGCCCTGCGTGAAGCGCGTGCGCGCTTCCCTCGCCTCTCCCAGGCGCCTTTCGATGTCGTAACAGACCTGCTCGCTCTCGACGGGGGATTCGGCCTCCTGGCCGGAGATGATCGGGCGACCATAGCCGCACAGCACCATCGAGCCCAGGTCGAGTACCAGCATCGAGTCGGCGGTGACCTGCTGGCCCGCGCGAATCACCTGCGAAGGGCCGGCGAGCTCGATGGTGCCGGCACTGGCGTCGTAGTGCGCCGCGGTGCCCTGGTAGTCTGTGGCGGTATATCCGTCCAGTTCGAGGAGCAGCTCCGGAAGCTGCGCGCCTTGTGCCGGCACGGTCTGCGTGGTCCGCGTTGCCGGAGTAGCCGCTGCGGCAGCGGAGTCCTGGAGAGCCCGTTGGCGGTCGGGGTCCAGCAGGCGTATCCGCTCGAGGAGCTGGTCCCGGGTCTCATCCGACACCCCGGAGCCGTCCTGCCTTGCGAATGCCGGCAGCGGCGCCGCGAGGACTACGATGACAACGCACGCCAGCCGTATCACTCGGCCGCCCACGAAGCCTCCGACCAGGCGTCCTCCGCAGCCGCGGCGGCCCGCCGCCGCTCGATCATCCGGGCTAGCCATATACTCACTTCGTACAGCAACAGCAGAGGCAGCATCAGGAAGATGCTGCTGGACACGTCACCGGGCGTCACGACGCACGCGCCGATTGTGATCAGAACGAGCGCGTACCGCCTGCCAGAGGCAAGCATCTTCGAGTTCACTATGCCCAGCACCGCCAGCACGAGGATGACGATCGGCAACTCGAACATGAGCCCGAACGCCAGGAGCATCTGAACCACGAAGCTCAGATACTCCGTCGCGACGATGTTGTACTCCAGCGCGTCGACCTGGAACGAGGCCAGGAACCTGAGACTCAGGGGGAGCACGAAGAAGTAGGCGAGAGCAACACCCGCGGCGAACAAGAGGAGTCCGAAATAGAGTGCAGGTACGATCGCCCGTTTCTCATGGGGGAGTAGCGCAGGTGATACGAAAGCCCATACCTGATAGATCACGACCGGCGCGGCGAGAATGATACCCACCCAGAGGCCCAGCTTTACCGTGATCATGAACGATCCCGCCGGCGTCAGCACCATCAGCTTCTCGCCATTGAGGAACGGCTGGATCGGCTGGCTCAGCCAGTCGAGGACGGGCAGGTAATAGACGAAGACGAACCCGATCACGGCGCCGGAAACGACGGCGACGAGGCTCCAGATGATCCGCCAGCGCAGCTCCTCGAGGTGATCGAGGAACGGCATCTCCCCCGTGGGCGAGCGCGCCTGCAGGACCTTCATGATGCTCACGGGTCAGATGGGGAGTTCAACCTGGTTCTCGCTCTGGGCTTCGCGGGCCCGGCGGGCGCTCAGCTCCCGCAACTCTTCCGCGAATTCGTCGATGTCCTGGAAGTCACGGTACACGGAGGCGAAACGCACGTACGCTACGTGATCGCGCGCCTTGAGCCGCTGCATGACCATCTCTCCGAGCAGCCGGCTCTCCACCTCGTCGCGCCCGAGACGGCTGATCTCGTCCTCGATGTCGTCCACCATCGCCTCGATGTCGACCTGCGGGATCGGGCGCTTGGCGCAGGGCAAATGCAGCGAGCGGAGCAGCTTGCCGCGGTCGTACGGCTCGGTCGTGCCGTCGCGCTTGAGCACCTGGATCGACCGCTCTTCGACGTATTCGTACGTCGTGAACCGGCGGTTGCAGCTCAGGCACTCCCGCCGGCGACGCACGGCCGCGCCTTCCCGGCTGCTCCGGGAGTCCACGACGCGGTCTTCTGTGGCGTGGCAATATGGACAACGCATGACTTCGAATACAGCAGCCGCTAGCGCTCGAGCCTCGCCCGCGCCAGTCGCTCCTCAGCCGATCCCGGATAGGCGCCGATCACGCGGTTGAAGTATTGCATCGCGCGGTTACGGTCGCCGCGCTCCTCCGAGATGACGCCGGCGCGGTACAGTGCAGCCGGCGCGCGGGGCGAATCCGGGTACTGCTGCACTACCCGCTCGAGCTCCTGGAGTGCGCGGTCGCGATCCGGGGGATTCTCCTGGAGGTATGTCTCGGCGAGCTGGTAGAGCGCGTCGGCAGCCAGGGGGTGCGCAGGGTAATCGGTGAGGAACTGTTCGAACGCCCGCCGCGCGGTCCCCGTGGCCCCCCGGTTCAGCATTTCCATCCCCGCCTCGTAAATCTCGGCGGCATCGGCCTGCGCGGGCTGGCTCGGGTCGAGGGGGCCCTGCACCGCGAGCCGGTTCTGCTCGATTCGATCCTGCAGCCGGGCGATCTCGACGTGGCTCTGCCCCGCGAGCTCCTGGACCTGGACTACCTGCTGCTGCAGCTCGACGAGCTGGGTGCCGAGTGTACCCTGCACGCGCACGAGCTGATCAGAGTTCTGCCGAATGGCCTCGATCAGCGCCCGGTTCTGTTCCTGGATCGCCACGAGCAGCGAATCCTGCCGCTGCTGCATGGTGATGATCCTATCGGTAAGCACACGCACGTCGCGCTTGGTCGCGCACGCCGGCGCGACCAGTACGAGCGCGAGTGCGAGCATCGGCAGCGACCGTACACCAGCGGACGCAGTCACGCGTCCGGCCGGCGGAAGGTACGCGCCGCGCGGGTCGCTCGTTACTGCGTCAGCCCGTGACATGTCCAACCTCCGCATCAATCGCTTGCCGGCAGGACGACCCGATCTGCTCCGGCAGTGACCTGGAACTCGGCGCGCCGGTTGACGGCCCACGCCGCCTCGTTCGACCCCATCTGGAGCGGGCGCTCCTCGCCGAAGCTTGTCGTCGCCAGACGGGCGCTGCTCACGCCGTGGGCGACGAGGAAGTCGCGGGCGGCATTGGCGCGCCTCTGACCCAGTGCCTGATTGTACTCCGGCGAGCCCCGCTCGTCCGCGTGCCCGTCGATCCGGAGCTGCACGGCCGCATTGGCCTGCAGGATCGGCAGTTTGCGGAGGAGGACCTGCTCGGCGTCCGGACGAATGCTGAAGTCGTCGAAGTCGAAGTGGATCATCTCCTGCAGGATCGCGAGCGCACGCTCCGTTTCTGCGCGGGCCGCTGATTCGGGATCCATGCCTGACGGCTGAACCGCGGAAGGGGTCTGGGTCGGCCCGGCAGCGGACGGCGAGGGCGTCGCGGGCGGCTGCTCACGCCGGCAACCGACGAGCGCGACGGCGACGATCAGTGCGGACAGGACGGCACGGTGCTGCATCATCGCATGACTCCTTCAGGTGATGGTTAACGGATCAGTGAGTCTTTCCCGAGCGCGCCGTCAGGGCACGCCGGCCGCCAGCGCCGATGCCGACTGCAGCGCCGGCGACCACGAGGGGAGCTCGTAATTCCCGCCAAGAATAAGTGGTCGAATCCGCTTCGTCACCATGTCGATCACGAATAGACCCCGCTGGTTGCCGCGCGTGCCCGAGAACACGATGTGCCGGCCATCCGGGGCCCAGCTCGGATCGGAGCTCGTCCCTTCCAGCGTGATCTGTTCGACCACTGCGCCCGGTCGACTGGCGTCAGCAATGAGGATCTGCGAGCCACCTGCCCCGCGCGACCAGAACACGACCTGCGACCCGGTAGGCGACCATTCCGGAGTGAGATATTCGACTCGCTGACCAGGTACATACCGCGTCAGCGCCGTCGGCGTACCTCCGTCCGCCGGCATGATGTAGATGTGCGGCTGCCCAAGGCGGTCCGACATGTACACGATCTGGCGGCCATCCGGCGAATAGGACGGCGACATCTCGGCGCTCCGCGGCGGTGCCTGCGTGAGTTGCCGGATGCAGCACCTCTGCACCACGTCCATGTCGTACAGCTCGGACTCGGTATTGCCACGAGACATGCCGAAGGCCAGTCTGCGCCCATCCGGCGAATAAGAGGGCGTTACGTTGAGACCGGGCCGGTCCACGAGGACCCGCACCGCGCCGGTTTCCAGATCCCTCTCGAAAATGGCCGTGTTCCCGTTTTCGAGATCCTGTGCCGTGTACGCCAGCCGGCGACCATCCGGTGACCACGCCGGCGACCGCAGCACGTGCAGTGGACCGTAGACCACGCGCTGGAGGTTCTCGCCGTCGGAATCCACGACCATGATCTCCCACGCGCCGTCGCTCGTGGTGCGACGGAAAGCCACGCGTGACGCGGCGTAGCCTGGCTGCCCCGTCGCCCAGAACACCACTTCATCGGAGACCGCGTGTACCGCCATGCGGTACTCGTCCGCCGTCGGGTCAGGGACCTCGAACGCACGGATCTGGCTCACGCGGTTGTAAAGGACATCGTGGAGCGTGACTCGAAGAAGGTAGCTGCTGCCGCCGATGCGTTCCACCGCAGCAGTTACGAGCAGATCTACACCGAGGTCCCGCCATGGCGCGTAGTCGACCGGTCCTGAATCGAGGGACGGTGGTACCGTGACGATGTCGAACCGGTCGCTGTAGTCCAGGTCACGGTTGATGATCTCCCGTATCCCCTGAGCTACCGTCGCCAGCTCGCCCTCGCCTGTGAAGGTCCGGATCGCCAGCTTGGGCCGATACGCCGTCTGGTACGTGACACTGAGGCGCACGCCCTCCGGGACCTCCTGCGCCGCCAGCGCGGACGCTCCGCCCATGCATGCCAGCGCCATGATCGTGAGAGTACGGAACGGTAGTATTCCCCGCCGCATCGGCTTCCATCCCATGTGGTGGTTTGCGTCAACCGCGTAGTTGCGATCGATGCTGCGCCTCTGAGGAGTCGCTGCCCTCGACCGTTGCCTGGCGAACGTTTACGGCCCGGGTCGAGCGCCGGGGCGCCTGGCGACGGCACCGTGGGCGCCGATCCGTTCGACGCACGAAGGACGGCCAACCATCGCCGCTCCCTGCCAGAGTGACCGCGCCGAGCCGTCCTGGCTCCCCAGTTCAAGCATGCCCGGGCTGCCGAACGCGTGCCGCCCGGTGCCTGCCAGGGTTCCTAGGGCTGGAACTCGATCGCGATTCGCAGCGCGTCTCCCTGGAAACCCTGTGGCAACGGCCCGAACGCCCTTTGACCCCCGGCCGCCTCGATCGCCGCCTGCGCCTGAAGGTCGAACCGGAAGTTACCGGATGATCGTAGAATCCGGATACCCTCCACCGACCCGTCTCTCCGAATTACGAAGTATACCTCCGCCGAGAGCCCACGGGTTCCCGTCCACGCGCCGAAGAACCGCTGTGCCTGGCGCATAATGTTCTCCAGATACTCGGGATACGGGAACTCCGCGCCGTCGATCCGGATGTCCAGGTTCTCGCCACCGACGCGGGCGGTGGGATCGGGTTCGGGACCACGCGCCGGAGTGGGCTCGGCCTGGGCCTCCGGTTCCGGCTCCTCAGGCGGCGGCGGTGGCGGTGGCACGGGTACGGGCTGGACTTCCGGCGGCGCCGGCTCCTGTGGCTGCTCCATCACCCGGGGCGGCTCGGGTTGCCGGGTCGGAGGTTCCGGCGGCCCTTCTTCCGTCGGTGGCGGCGACACCAGCTCTACCCGATACACGATGAATTCCGGGAGCGGCTCCCGGGGCGCCAGTGCGCTGCCGATGAAACCGCCCAGCACGAGCACGTGGAGCGCAATGGAGCTGACCACGGCCCGCCGGCTCGGTTTCCGCTCCCGGCTGTCGTGGGCGAGCCCTCTGACGAAGGGCGCCGCGGAACCGCGGCTCCCGCCAGGAATTACGCGCAGCTCCGGCACGTTCGGCTGCGGCCGGTTCATCGTCAGCGGCCGGGCTCGGGCTCGACGATGAGGCTGACCGCCGTGACATCGAGTGCCATCAGGGCCCCCATGACCCGCATCAGCTCACCCGCAGGCACTACCCGGTCGGTCTTGATGAACGCCGTCTCGGCACTCTTCTCCTGCGCTACGCGAGGGTATACGAGCCGGAGCTCTTCGAGCGACGAGGCCGGGACGTTGTCGACGAAGTAGGAACCCTCGGCGGCAATCGTGATGATCACCGCATCGCTCGAGTTCAGTGGCTGGGCCTCCGCCTCGGGCAGATCCACCTCGATCCCGCCCTGCATCATCGGTGCGGTGATGATGAAGATGATCAGGAGCGTGAACGCGACGTCGACGAGGCTCGTCACATTGATCTCGGCGGTGAGATCGTGCCGCCGGCGGCTGCCGTTCATTCGGCTGGCCACTGCTACAGCCTGCCTTCCCGTGCCAGCGTACCGATGAATTCGCTCGCGAAGCCTTCCAGCTCACCGCTGAAGAAGCCGAGCCGGCTCATGAAGTAGTTGTAAGCGATCACGGAGGGTATCGCGACGGCCAGCCCAGCCACGGTCGTGACCAGCGCCTCGGCCACGCCGGGGGCCACGGCGCTGATGTTCGAGCTGCCGGTCGCCGCGATGCCCAGGAACGAGTTCATAACGCCGACGACCGTTCCCATCAGGCCGAGGAGCGGCGAGACGTTGCCGATGATGGCCAGCCAGTGCAGCCCTGCGGAAAGTTCGTCCCGCTCGACGTCCTGCTCCTTTTCGAGCACGAGACGGAGCGCCGAGAGCTGTGCCTCGGAAAGCCCGGGTGTCGGCCCTGCATTCTCCCGCAACGCACCGGGTCGCAGCTCACTGAAGAAGTTTATCCCCTGCCTGAAGAGGCGAGTATAAGGCGATTCCGGCAGCCGCAGGACCGACTTGTACGCGTCCTCCAGCCGCTGCGTCCGCTCCATCGATTCGAGGAACAGTGCGCCCTCGCGCCGCAGCCGCCTGAACTGCCCCCACTTCCAGAAGATGATGATCCAGCTCGCGATCGAGAAAACCGCGAGGAGCCCCAGGATCGCGAATGTAGCGGGCGTGCTGTCGCGGAGCAGGTCGAGCGTTGTCGTGGGTGATTGCATGGACATCAGGGCCAGCATCATACGGGGGACGTCCCCTTCATCGCGATGTGGTTGAATGTTCGGGACAGCCCCTCCCGGAGGGTCATCCGCGGGGTCCATCCGATCTGGGCGGCCCGGCGCGCATCGAGTACGGAGTGGCGCAGCTCGCCCGGGCGTTCCGGCGCATGGCGTACCGGTACCCGCCTGTCCGCCACCTCCATCAACACGTCGGCCAGTGCGTTCACCGAGGTGCCGACGCCGGTCCCGATGTTGAACGCACGGTCATCCAGGTGACCCGGTGGCGGCAGCGCGGCGTCCGTGGCGGCCAGGTTCGCGGCGACGACGTCGCCGACATAGACGTAGTCGCGGGTCTGCTCACCGTCGCCGTATACGGTGAGCGGCTCCCCGGCGAGTAGCCGATTCGAGAAGATTGCGACTACCCCCGCCTCGCCATGAGGGTCCTGGCGCGGGCCATAGACGTTGCCGTAGCGAAGCGCGACGTACGCCATTCCATGGACGTGAGCGTACGCGTGAAGATAGTGCTCAGCCGTGAGTTTCGTCACCCCATAAGGCGACAGTGGCTGCTTCGGTGAGGTCTCCGGCGTCGGCAGCACGTCGGCTTCTCCATAGAGCACGCCGCCGGATGAAACGAATATGAAGCGCTTCGTGCCGTGGCGGCGCGAGCACTCGAGTACGTTGAGGAAGCCGTCGACATTGATGCGCGCGTCGGCGCGGGGGTCCGCCACCGATCGCCGGACATCGATCTGGGCCGCGTGGTGATTGACGATGTCGAATCCTCCCACGTCGCGGAACAGGGCGTCCAGGGCATCGTCGCCGATGTCCATCCGGATCAGCTCGATCCCTGGCGCCACGTTTTCGGCGCGACCGGAGGACAGGTCGTCCACGACCCACGTCCGGTAGCCGCGCGCGAGATACGCCTCCGCCACGTGGCTCCCGATGAATCCTGCACCGCCGGTGACAAGTACCTTCGTCTCGCTCATTTCCCTCCTTCGTCCGGCGGGGGATCCAGGTCGAAGAGATAG
>DATMSC010000199.1:0-2336 GCA_035565595.1 Longimicrobiales bacterium
TGGCGGCGGCGATCGTGGAGGCGGCCCGGGAGCGGGGCGTGGAGCTGGCGGAAGCGGCGGATTTCGCGTCGTACGGGGGGCGGGGCGCGGAGGCGGTGGTGGCCGGCCGCGCCGTCCTGGTGGGTAACGCGGCATTCCTCGCCGAGCGAGAGATCGACGTCGGCGAGCTTCGCGGTGTCGCGGATGCACGGGCCGCGCAGGGCCGCACCGCCGTATACGTGGCTGTGGACGGCAGGGCCGCCGGGCTGATCCTGGTAGCCGACCCGGTGCGTCCGACCAGCCGCGAAGCGATCCGCCGGCTGCGTTCGCTGGGTATCGACGTCGTCATGCTCACGGGGGATCAGCGGCGCACGGCGGAGGCGGTCGCGCGCGAGGTGGGGATCGACAATGTCGTCGCCGAGGTCCTGCCGGCGGACAAGGCCAGGGAGGTGCGCCGGCTTCAGGAGAGCGGCCGGAAGGTGGCGATGGTCGGCGACGGCGTGAACGACGCACCGGCGCTGGCGCAGGCGGACGTCGGGATCGCCATCGGCACCGGCACCGACGTCGCGCTCGAGGCCTCCGACATCACGCTGGTCGGCGCCGAGCTGGGCGGCGTGGTCACGGCCATCGAGCTGTCGCGGCGCACCATGCGCGTGATCCGGCAGAACCTCTTCTGGGCGTTCATCTACAACGCCCTCGGGATCCCCATCGCCGCGGGCATTCTCTACCCGTGGACGGGGATGCTGCTCTCGCCGGTGCTGGCCAGCGCCGCCATGGCGTTCAGCTCGGTGAGCGTGGTGGCGAACTCGCTCAGGCTGCGCGGGGGGACGACGGGCACGGCTTAGGGCTAGGGCGAGGGCTGGGGCTAAGGCTAGTGGGGTTCGCGGTGGGTGGACGGGACCGGGTTTTCCGCCGCCTTCCGTCTCCCTCCCTACCCTGCCCCCGTCGCGACGCTACCCCGAGCGATGGCGGCAACGGGCCCGGAAACTAGCCCTAGCCTTAGCCCTATGCCGTATTAGACATGGAGGAAACGATGACGACCATAACGTTGAAAGTATCCGGAATGTCGTGCGGGCACTGCGTGATGTCGGTCACGAAGGCGCTCGAGAGTGTTGACGGCGTGATATCTGCCCGTGTGGATCTTGCCCGGGGGACCGCCGTCGTCGAATACGACGAGGTCCGTACCTCGCCGGGCGTTCTGGTGGGCGCTGTAGCCGAGGAGGGGTACGCGGCGGAGGAGGCCACATGACGCAGGAATCCCGGACGACGGAGACGATGAATCCGAATTATGGCGCGATGCGCGACATCATGGTCCAGATCCGGGACCGGCTGACGGTACCGGAGCGGGCCACGCTCGCAGTCGGGCTCGTCGGACATCTCGCCACGCTCATGAACGGCAAGCAGATGGAGCGTCTGCTGGATCAGCTCCGGGAGGAATCCGAACGGGTGCGTGACGTGCCGGCGAGCCGTCGCCGAGAGAAGGAAGACCGCGGCGAGGAGCGGCGCTTCCCGGGCGCCGCGGCCTGAACCGTCTGCGCGGCCCGGCTCCTGCGTAGCGCCACGCGGGGAAATGCGCGGGAGGCGCCGATTGCGGCAGATGATGGGAGCCGGGACAGTCCGGCGGGAGCGCGCCCGGGTGGCGATGGCCGCCTTGCTGGTCTGTGTGACGGTTGTTGCGGCATCGCCGTCGGCGTTCGCCGCCCAGGTCCCGATTACGGTACGCTCACTGGAGATCGAGGGGCTGGAGGCGCTCGATCCGCCCGTCGAGCTGCCCGAGGTGCTCCCGCTCCAGCCTGGCGACGCGTACACGACGGAGCGGCTGGAAGCGCTGGAAGAGGCGATCAGGGAAGCGTTCGCCGAGCGCGGCCATCCGTACGCGGAGGTCGAGATCTCGGCGGACGTCGACGAGGTGGCGGGGACGGCGGACATCCGGATCGCCGTCGACCCCGGCGCCGCCGCCGTCTTCGGCCCCATCGAGCTGCGAGTCGAGTCGCCGATCCGGGAGGCGGACGTACGTGCCCGGCTGGCCTACGCGCAGGGCGAACCGTTCCGCCCGTCGGCGATCGCCGAGACCGTTCGGCGGCTGCGCGCGCTGCCGATCGCCGGCGAGGTGGTGATCCAGCCGGTCGGGCTGGAGGCCGGCGCGCCGGTGGTGCCCACGATCGTTATCGTCCCATCACTGAGGGTGCAGGCGATCGAGGTCGAAGGCACGATCTCCTCCGCGCGGTGCCTGGAGCTGGCCGGCTACTGGCGCCACCGCTACTTCCTCGGCGCACCTCGCCAGTTCTCCCTGGGTTTCGGTTTCCGCAACCTGTTCGCCCGGTCGCTCGGCAGCAACTTCCCGTGCACGGAGGTCG
>DATMSC010000200.1:0-2874 GCA_035565595.1 Longimicrobiales bacterium
CGTGTTCCCGACCTCGATCACGCGGGCGAGATCCGGATCCAGGAACGCCGGGGGCCGTGCCTCGAGCGCCCGCTTCACGCCCCGCTTCGCAGGCCCGTCCCGGTCGTCGGTGCCCGCCACATCGAGCAGCACCACCGGCACACCGACGGAGGCCGCCAGTGCGGCGATCGCCGACCCCATCGATCCTGCACCGACGATTCCGAGCTTTCGCACCCTCATGCAGATCCTCCCTCGCTCACGTGTCCGTGCAGTCCACGCTCCATCACAGCTACCGGAGACCGGTGCCGAAGGTCCATTCCATACCGTTTCGGGAACCCGACACCACTCCCTCACTACCGGCGGTGCGGCACCTGAACGATATCGATACTCGCGCGTATCATATCGAGTCACAAGGACTTTCCGCAGGCCATCCCGGGCGTTGCCGACGATTCCGGCAGGGCCGAGAAGCGATATCGAATGCGTAAGATAGCGACGACGCTGCAACGTTTCATCCACGCGCGCTGGCGGCGCACGTCCGCGACTGGAGGTTGGCGGGCTACGGTGCTCGCCGCAGCCATCGTGGGGCTGCTGGTGGCGACTGTCGCGCTCGTGCTCGCGGCACGTGCGGACCGCCAGGAGATCACGTATACCGAGTTCACGCGCGCGCTCGCTTCGGGACGAGTGGAGCGCCTGACCGTATTCCCCGGTGATCGCATTGAAGGCGAATGGCTGGCCACCGCCGCGGGCGACGCTGCCAGCTTCACCGTTTCGTTCCCGGTCGATGCCGCTCCGGCCTGGCTCGAAAGCGCGGCGGCGATGGGCGTGGATGTTTCATTCGGCGACTCGCCGGCCGGCGGCCGATATCGCTCGGCCGGCGCGGTGGCGCTCCAGGTCGGTCTGGTCGGCCTCCTCGTGACCGTGCTGGTGCTGCATCTGCGCGGCCAGTTCGGCGGGCGTGGATTCGCCACACCGGTTGCCGGATCCGACACGAACTTCAGCGATGTCGCGGGGATGCAGGGGGCTGACCAGGAGCTGAGGGAGATCATCGAATTCCTCCGCCGCCCGGGAGCCTTCGCGGCCATGGGCGCCCGCGTCCCGAGGGGCGTGCTCCTGGTCGGGCCACCCGGTACGGGGAAGACGCTCCTCGCGCGGGCCGTCGCCGGCGAAGCCGGCGTGCCCTTCTATCAGCTCTCCGGCGCCGAAGTGACCGGCTTCGTGGTCGGCCTCGGCGCGCACCGGATCCGGTCGCTCTTCCGGCGGGCGAGACGGAGCGGCGGCGTCGTGTTCATCGACGAGATCGACGCACTGGGCGGGCGGAGAGGGCAGAACCGCTCGCACAACGAGGACGACCGCACCCTCAACCAGCTGCTCGTCGAAATGGACGGATTCGCCTCCACAGACGGTGTCGTCGTGATCGGCGCCACGAATCGCGCGGACGACCTGGATCCGGCTCTCAAGCGCCCCGGGCGCTTCGACCGGATCGTCTCGGTTGCGCTCCCGACGGCTGCGGGTCGCGAGGAAATCCTCAGGCTCCACGCCAAACGGCGAGGCGTTCCCCTCGCCGCGGACGTGGACATTGGCGTGCTCGCCCGCCTCATGCCCGGCGCCAGCGGTGCCGAGCTGGCGAACCTGCTCAACGAAGCGGCGATCGCGGCCGTTCGTGACGGATCGTATGTCGTCGAATGGCGCCACTTCGAATCCGCGCGTGATCGGATGCTGCTGGGCAAGGAACGGGTCGGGTTCACCGCACCGGACCGGGAATGGCGTATCGTCGCCTACCACGAGGCGGGCCACGCGCTGGCGGGCGTGCTCTGCGTCCCCGAGGACGGGCTCCACAAGGTGACGATTCAGCCGCGCGGTCACGCCATGGGCGTGGCGTTCTTCGCCGCCGATGGCGACCGGCACCTCTATTCGCGCCGGTATCTGGAGGGGCAGATCGTGAAGGGTCTGGCCGGCCGCGCCGCCGAAGAAATCGTGTTCGGCCCAGAGGCGGTCACCGGCGGCGCCGAGAACGACCTGGTCCAGGTGAACCGCATCGCCAGGACGATGGTGTACCGACTCGGCATGGGCAGGGAAACCGGCCTCCTGGTCCACGACGAGGGTGCACCTCCGCTGAGCCCCGCGGCGCAGGCCGAAATGGACGGAGAGGTCCGTCGCCTGCTGGACCGGCTCTACGAATTCACCAGGACGTTGCTCCAGGAGCACCGTACCGCGCTCGACGCGCTTGCGGCAGCCCTCCTCGAACACGAAACGCTGGACGGCGCGACCGCCCTCCAGCTTCTCGAAGAGCACGGAGTCTCCGTCGGCGCTGCGGCAGCGCAGCCCAACTGATGTGGCGCGACTCCGGCCGCCGCTGGCCGCGTCCGGAGCTCGCGCCGGCAGGTCACCTCCCGCACCGGCGGCGCCCGCCAATGCCTAACGGGGTCGGCGCGTCGGAACATCGAATGATGCCAACCGGACGCGTCGCCGCTGGGCGGCGATGCATCCGCCGCCGGCGAACGAAGCCGTCATTCCGGCCGTGGCCGACGGATCTCAGCGGTCGATGTGGCAGTATACGCGGGCATACCGCCTGCGCGGGCGGCCGCCCGCGGGACAATGGATCCCAGACGCGATTCCGATGGTACATGGGTTGATGCAAAAAAATCTGGAACGTCCGGAGGCACGGATGCTATCGACAATGCGACGTATGAAATGGATGGCAGCTATCGGGATGGTCGGCGTACTTGCCGGCTGCGAGCTCGCGGAAATACAGCCGGCGCTCGCACAGGAAAGCGCGAGCTCCCGGGAGCAGCTCGGGCCACCGGCTCCGCTCGACTCGATTACCCCGGCGCGTCTATCCGGGGCCTTCCGCGCGGCGGCGGAGCACGCCCTTCCCGCCGTCGTCTCGATCGACGT
>DATMSC010000201.1:0-4787 GCA_035565595.1 Longimicrobiales bacterium
GACGGACTCCGGGCGTGCCGCCAGTTCCGGTCGGAAGGGATCCCGGTCAACGTCACGCTCTGCTTCTCGCCGTCCCAGGCGCTCCTGGCAGCAAAGGCTGGCGCCACCTTCATTTCACCCTTCGTCGGGCGCCTCGACGACGTGTCGAGCGACGGTATGCGGCTGATCGCGCAGATCGTCGAGATCTACGACAACTACGATTTCGAGACGGAAGTACTTGTGGCGTCGGTGCGCCACCCGCAGCATGTGGTGGAGTCCGCGCTCCTCGGCGCGCACGTGGCGACGCTCCCGCCCAAGGTGTTGTACCAGCTTCTCAAGCATCCACTCACGGATGCCGGCATCGATGCCTTTCTGGCGGACTGGGCAAAACTCCCGGCGGACAGGCGCGCGATCGTCTGAACGGCGGAGGCGAAGATGAGGATGGCAAGCTGCGTCGCGCGTCCGATCGAATCCGGCGGCAAACGGGACGTGAACATGCCGCGCAACTATCGCATGCACCGCGCGCTCATCACCATCGGATTCGGCGCCATGCTCGGGTCCGCGTGCGGTCCCGGCCAGGGCCAGGGGTCGACGTTCGTGGACGACGCCGAGGCGGCCGTCGTGCCACCGGCTACCGTCCAGTCCGTTACCGTCGAGCAGACGCCCGCGGAGATCCAGCAGCAGGTCGAGGAATCCCGTCGCACGGCGATCGTGCGGGCGGCGGAGCGCGTGGCGCCTTCCGTCGTCACCGTCCACGTGATTCGGCGCGAAGTCGTCCAGCCGGGTTTCTGGGACATCTTCTTCAGCCCGATGGAGCGCCAGGTCCCCAGCCTCGGTTCCGGTTTCATCATTGCCCCGGACGGGCTGGTACTGACCAATGAACACGTGGTGCGGGGCGCCGAGCGCATCGCCATCGGGCTCGCCGATGGCCGTGAGTTCGAAGCCGAGATCGTCGGGATGGACGAGGTGAACGACCTCGCACTGCTGCGACTTCGCGGAGTCACCACCCCGCTGCCTGTGGCGCCGCTCGGGCGATCCTCCGACCTCCTGATCGGGGAGTGGGTCGTCGCCATCGGGAATCCGTTCGGTTTCCTGCTCTCCAACACGGAACCGACCGTCACGGTGGGCGTCGTGAGCGGCATCGAGCGCAACATCGTCCCGACCGACGACAGCGGGCAGGGCTATTACCTGAACATGATCCAGACCGACGCCTCGATCAATCCGGGCAACTCCGGCGGGCCGCTCGTGAACGCCATGGGCGAGGTCGTGGGCGTAAATTCGTCGATCATTTCGCGGAGCGGCGGGAGCCAGGGGCTCGGCTTCGCGATTCCGATCGAACGGGCGCAGCGCATTGCGCAGGACCTGCTGGAAGACGGTCGCGTCAGGCGCGCGTGGGTCGGCATGTTCGTGGAACCGGATCAAACGGTCGCGGCAGGCACCAGGCGATCGGTCCGCGTCGCGTACGTCGCACCGGGCTCGCCGGCCGATCGCGCCGGCATCAGGGCGTCGATGGTCATCGACTCCGTCGCCGGGCGCCCGCTTCGAACGCCGCTCGACTGGGATGCCCGCCTCCTCGAGGTGCGCCCGGGTGATCGGCTCGAGATCATCGCGCGCGACGGCCAGACTCGCCGGGTTTTCCAGGTGGAACCGACGGACCTGCCCTCCGTGACCGCCGAGCGCATCCGCGCCCTCTCCGATTTCGAGCTGATCACGCTCACGCCACAGATCCGCGCCGAGCGTGGGTACACCAGTGAACAGGGTGCGGTGATCGTGGGGTTGTCGGACGTGGCCATGCAGCAGCTCGGGCTCCGCGTGGGAGACCTCATCGTGGCGATCAATCGGCAGCCGGTCACCACGGCCGAGGATGCTGCGGCAATGCTCCGGAGTCTGGCCGGACGCAGCGTGGAAATGTACCTCGAACGCGGCGGCGCCCTCATGTCCATCCGTTTCGGGATCCGCGGGTGATCCATCTTCCCACCGCGTATTCCGGCTTTCCCGACAGGAGAAAGGTGTGACGACGAATCAGGATGGTGCGCCGCGCGCGTACCAGAACCCCCTCGTGGAGCGGTACGCTTCACCGGAGATGAGCGAGATCTTCTCGCCGGCGAAGAAGTTCGGCACCTGGCGCCGGCTCTGGCTCGCCCTCGCCGAATCCCAGGCCGAGATGGGCCTGCCGATCCCGGAAGAGGCCCTTGCCCAGATGCGGGCGAACCTCGATACAGTCGACCTGCGCCGGGCGGCCGAGCTGGAGCGGCGGCTGAGGCACGACGTCATGGCCCACGTCCACCACTTCGGTGAAATGGCGCCCGCGGCCCGCGGCGTGATCCATCTCGGAGCGACGAGCGCATTCGTCACCGACAACACCGAGTTGATCCAGCACCGGGAAGCGCTCGAGCTCGTGCTGAAACGGTTGCTGGCGGTCGTTGACGCGTTCGCCGGCTTTGCAAGGAAATACCGCGACCTCCCCACCCTCGGGTTTACCCATTTCCAGCCCGCGCAGCCGACGACGGTCGGGAAGCGTGCAACGCTCTGGCTCCAGGACTTCATGCTCGATGTCGAAGAAATCGAGCACCGGCTGGCGACGCTCAGGTTCCGCGGAATCCGCGGGACCACCGGGACTGAGGCATCGTTCCTCGAGCTGTTCGACGGGGATGGAGAGAAAGTCGTCGAGCTGAACCGGCGAGTCGCCGCGAAGATCGGATTCGACCGACTGTATGCGGTCACCGGTCAGACATACCCCCGCAAGAGCGACTACGCGTTCCTGTCCACGCTGGCCGGGCTCGCGACATCGGCTTCCAAGTTCGCTCACGATCTGAGACTCCTCCAGCACCTGCGCGAGATCGAGGAGCCGTACGAGCGGGAGCAGATCGGCTCCTCCGCAATGGCGTACAAGCGCAATCCCATGCGGGCGGAGCGAATCACGGCGCTGGCTCGCCACGTCATCGTGCTGTCGCTGGATCCCGCGTTCACGGCCGCTACGCAGTGGTTCGAACGCACGCTGGACGATTCCGCGAACCGCCGAATCGCGATTCCGGAGGCGTATCTGGCCACGGACGCCACGCTGCTCCTGGTACACAACGTGGTGGCCGGCATGGTGGTGCGCCCCGGCGTCATCCGGCGCCGGCTCGAGGAGGAGCTTCCGTTCCTCGCGACGGAAGCGATTCTCATGCACGCGGTGCGCCGCGGAGGCGATCGCCAGGAGCTGCACGAGCGGATCCGCCAGCACGCATACGCCGCATCGGAGCGTATGAAGGAAGACGGTGGCGCCAACGATCTCGTCGAGCGCATCGAACGCGACGCAGCGTTCGGGCTCGCCCCTGAAGAGATTCGTGCCACACTCGACCCAAGCCGACATGTCGGGCGATCGGCCGCGCAGGTCGACGAGTTCCTCCGTGAGGTCGTGGAGCCGGTGCTCCGGCGACATGGCGTCGTCGAGGAAGCCGCACCCGAGCTCAAGGCCTGACCACACGCCGGGGATCCGGCGCGTTGACGAGCAGGCGCCACTGAAAGAAAACGGCCCCACCGGCAATGCCGGTGAGGCCGTTTCGCTAACGAGCGGTAGTTCGCGGACGGGTTATCCGCGCGCGCCGCGCTGGATCACCATCTCGTGCAGCCGCTCTGCTTCCATCAGACGCGCGGTGAGCGCGTTCCGGACGAACTCGAGATCGTCACGGGCACCCACATCCGGAAGCGTCGGAATGATCGCATTCAGCGTGCCGACCAGCCAGCGGTCGTTCGCGCTCTGGGCCTCCAGGAAGATCCGGTCGACCTCGAGGCCGCGCGCCGACTGCATGTACGACACGGTGCGCGCCGCGATCGTGCTCACGCGGTTCGAAGTCTCATCCGCCTGAGGCGTGATGTCGAAGTCGGCGATCAGCGCCTGCAGCGCTGCATCGGCCGCCTGGCTTTCGAGATACACCCGCTCCGCGAACGACCGGACCTGCGCGTTCGAGGCACGGCTGCGCGCGATGTCGGCTCGCTGGATCGTCGCGTTGTTCGCTGCGAGGACGAGTGCCGCCGCGTTCGACGTGCTCAGGTGCGTCTCCGCCGGCACCACGACGGCGGTCCCTGGAGGCGCCGGCTGAACCACCGTGACCTCAGGCACCGCTTCGTAGCATGCGCTCATCCCGAAGAGCGCGACACCGGCCAGTGCGGCAGAGACGCCGGATAGGTACCGTCGAGTCTTTCCGCGTACCATGAGATTCCTCCCCTGATGCTGGGTTTCCCCAGGTCCGAATCGCCGCGGCGATCTCCAACCCATTTTTCCGCGGCATCCACGGTGTTATCCTGCAAGGTGAATGCCCACAACCACTTAGCAATTTCGTCACCCCCGTCCAATTGTCGGTTCGGCGACCAACGCCGCGGTGCGATCCGCCCGGGTCGTGGCAGGTGAGGCGCCGCCGGGAGCCACTGATCTCGTTGTGATTTGACTTGTGGGGCGACGAAGTCTCCAGATGACCGGGTGCGCGGGAAGCCGGAGATTGGAAGTTGCGGGCCGGCCCGGGAAGTCCCTCTCGGGCCGGCTCGCGTCAGGAGAGTGAATTCAGTCGCCGTCGAATGTGTACGTGCCGACGATGCGGAAATGCGTCTGCCGAATGCTGCTCGGCTCGTCGATGGTGAGGCCGGTGACGGGCAGGAACGAGTCGTCCCCAGTGAACGGATTGCCGATGCGGTAGTCCATGACTTCGGCGCTGATCGCCCAGTTCGGCGCGGGCCTGTAACGCAGGCCGAACGTGGCGGAGACTGCGAAACGCAGCTCGGTGTCGTCATTGCCGCTGATGATGAGCGGCACCGCGCCTCTCTGGTCC
>DATMSC010000202.1:0-3725 GCA_035565595.1 Longimicrobiales bacterium
TCGGCGCGGAGCTGGTCGAACGCCGCGAGGCCGGCGGTCTCGCCCTTCCAGATCACGACCGTGAACTCGACCGGCTGGGAGCCCGGCGAGATGCTGACCGTGAAGTAGCGGTTCTCGACGACGTCGACGCTGGCGCCTGTAGCGTTGCCAGCGATCGCCACCGCCGTGACCGCAGCCTCATCCTCGCCCTGGTAAACGCGCGCGATGCCGTCCACGACCTCCGAGCGCGCGCCGTCCGTCACCTCCGCGACGATCATCGTGAGCGGCGCGTCGAGCTGTTCGATCCGGATCGTGCGGGTGAACCCCGTCTGGCCGTTTGCCGTGCGCGCGCCGGGGAGCTCCCGGACGGGTGTACCGCGCACGGTGTACGCGAGCACGACCCGGTCACCGCTCAGGTAGACGCCGTCCCAGCGGCCGAGATCGGCGGGGATCGGGCCGGACGGCGGGTCCTGTGTGCTCCGCGCCCGTGGGCGAGGATCGGAGAACTGCGGCGTCGTCCCGCTCCAGCCGGGGTAGTGCCCGGTCGCGATTACCGCGTCGCCCAGGATCCGCGGGAGCTGGTTCGCGCGCGTGAAGAAATCGCCGTACGAGATCTGCGCCATGGTGACCATGGGGAGGAACTCACCCGTCCATGCCACCGACCAGCGCAACAGATCCGTGTCGAAACAGGCGTGCGCCCCGGGCCCCAGCCGGATCGCCAGACAGCGCGGCGTGACGTTCCATTCGGGAAAGCCCGGTCCCAGGTCGTTCGCCACGACCGACGTCGTGATGAACGGGAAGTCCGGCTCGACGAAGTCGGCGAAGGTGAGCGACTCGAAGTCGACGTCCGTGATGACCGGTCCGGACGGCACCGGTGGCTGCGGCTCGGCCGCGCAGCCGAGCGCCAGTGCCAGCGCAACCGCCGGCCATGCCCCGAGAGTTCGGCTGTTTCGTCGCATCATCGTACGCTCCATTGCTTTAACGGCATAGGGCCAGGGCTGGGGCCAGGGCTGAGGCTGATCCGCGGCCCCGCCTCGTCGTCCCCGCGCAAGCGGGGACCCCTGCGAGGGCGCAATCTGGTCTGGTAGCCTCCCGGCGAGGTGCACCGCCGCCGGTAATCCGAGTTCTTTGCGGGCTATTCCTCCCCCACAGCCAATCGCCGGAGCCATCCCCAACCGGCATCGCTGCGATCTGCGATGCGCGCTCCGCGGCCCGGCATTAGCCCTGGCCCTAGCCCCAGCCCTGGCCCTATGCGTCTTGGCCCTTGCCGTTCACAGCCTCACCACCGTCAACCCGCCATCGATCATGAAGACGCCGCCGGTCGAGTACGGGAACGCGCCCGACACCAGTGCAAATACGCCCGCCGCGACGTCTTCCGGCGTCCCCCAGCGCCGCTGCACGGTCAGCCCTTCACCAATGAGCCTGTCGTATTTCTCAGTGACGCCCGCCGTCATGTCCGTGCGGATGATCCCCGGCCGCACCTCGTAGACGGGAATCCCGTATTCGGCCAGGCGGACCGCCCAGATCCGGCTCGCCATGGCGAACCCCGCCTTCGAGATGCAGTACTCGCCGCGGTTGATCGACACCACAGTCGCCGAGATCGAGCCGACGTTCACAACCGTGGCGGAAAACTCGGGATCCGCGTGTTTCTGCTCGATCATCCAGCGGGCAGCGGCCTGGGTCAGGAAATACGGCCCCTTCAGGTTGATCCCGACCACGCGGTCGAAGCTCTCCTCGGTTGCATCAAGCACGTCCAGGCGCTCGAGCGGCCCGACGCCGGCGTTGTTGATCAGCACGTTCAAACGGCCGAACCGCTCCCGTACCCGCTCGAGGATCGACGCCCGGTCCTCCGCCGAGCCGACGCTACCGGGGCAGTAAACGACGTCGCCGCTCCCGCCTTCGAGCTCCGCTGCCAACCGTTCCGCGACTTCCGACTCCGGCCGTCTGCCGTTCACGGCGACGTCGTAGCCGCCCTCCCGGAGTCGCTTCGCGATGGCGAGCCCGATCCCGCGCGTCCCGCCGGTGATGAGGGCGACGGGCCTCACGCCACCGCTCATACTCCCACCACCTTCGCGGGCATGGCTTGCGCTCTACCGCGCGGGTTGCCTCGCTCCGGCCGCCGCGACCCGGCCCGAACCGGCCACAACGCAACCCACGCCTGCATGGCTGACGAATACGCCGGCGCCATCTACCCACCGAAGAAGGTGTAATACCTGCCACCACTGGCGACGCGGCCGATGTACAGCGCCAGCTCCCGGCAGTGATAGTCGCCCCACATGCTCGACTCGCCCGACGGCACGGACCGGCCGGCGGGGACGTGGTCCCAGCCGTTGGGGTGGTGATAGACCGAGTGCAGCAACAGCCCCTGGTGGTCCGGGTCGGTCGAGAGGTACGGCTCCTGGAAGAGCGTGTCGGCGACGGTCAGGCCGGCGAGCCAGTAGCGCCGCCCCGCATCCGCGTCCCCGCGCCGCTCGAGGTAGCGCCCCAGCCGGAGCAGCCCCTGCGCGCCGATCGCGGCGGCGGAGCTGTCCACCGGCTCGTACGGGTTGAACGGGTCGGCCGGGACCGCGGTGTAGTCGCCCAGGCGGTGGAGCTGAGGGGCGCCGGTGTCCCAATACGGGATCCCGTCGCTCGCTGTGTTCGCGATGTAGAAGTCGCAGGTGGCCCGGGCCGCCCGCAGGAACGCGGCCTCGATGTCGGCCCGGCCGCCGTGCGCCTCGAGCGCCGCGTCGTCGACAGTCTCGAGGAACTCCAGCTCCTCCGCGAAGCCGAGCATCGCCCAGGCCAGCCCGCGCGTCCACGTCGAGAAGGGTGAGTAGCCCTGCTGCGAGCTGGGGCAGCGGAAGCGGCCGTCGGTGCGGTTGAAGATCGCCTCGTGCGCGGTACGACCCCACACGTCGTATCGGTCGCGACCCTCACCGTAGTAGATGTTGTAGCGGGCTGTCGCGAGCCCGTGCTGTACCAGCCGGCCGAGGAGTGAGAGCCGCTCGTCGTGCTCGCCGAGGAGCGCGTGGCCGAGCCGGTCCGCCAGCGCGAGCACCCTGACCGTGCGGATCGTGTCCACGAAGAGCGAGTGTGGCCCGTTGAACGAGTGGATGTAGCCGCCACCATCCGCCGTGCCGCTCCATCTCGCCGCCTGCACCGCGCCCGAGACCTTCAGCGCGAGCTCGTAGTATTCGATCTCCCGAGCTCCCGCGTCGATCCTTCCCTCCAGGCACAACCGCCGGAGCGCGCCGTACGTGCTGACGTTGTTGAAGCCGTGGTCGTGGACGCCGGTGTGCGTCACGTGCGGCGCCATGTGCCGGAAGGTCGCGTCGCGGGCGTATTCGAGGTGGCCGCGCTCGCCGGTGGCGTCGAACTGGAGGATCTCCGAGCCGAACTGGAATCCCTGCGTCCAGTCCGTCCAGCCGCGGGTCGTGTACCGACCTTCGCGGGTGAAGACCGGCGCGCCGAGCGAGACGTCGAAATCCTCGCGGATCCGGAGCAGCTTCCGCCCGGACAGCTCCCACACGCGGTCGAGCTTCCGGGCCACGTCGCCCACCGTGATCTCCTCACGGATCTTCATGCAGGCACTTCCACTTCAGCACGGCGACCAGCGATGACGTCGGGGCTGAGCGCCGGGACCGGCAACCAGCGCCGGGTCGCCGACGCTTCGTAGCCGAGCTCCGCGAGCTGCACGCCCTTCGCCCCCGCCAGCAGGTCCCACGGGAACGGATCACCGCGGACGACGTGCTTCAGGAACAGCT
>DATMSC010000203.1:0-1502 GCA_035565595.1 Longimicrobiales bacterium
CTCTTCATAATACTGCTCGTACATCGGCACGACGCGATTCGCATCGAATCGCTCGGCCGCGGTGCGGGCGGCGACGCTTGCCTCCCGCCAGCGCTGGGGATCGAGAAGGAGTGAGGCACCCGCGTCGGCCATCCCCTCCACGTCATCAGGTGGGAGCAGGAATCCGGCCGTTCCCTGCGGCACCACGTCCGGTATGCCGCCGACCCTGCTGGCGACGACCGGCACGCCGCACGCCATGGCCTCGAGGGCAACGAGGCCGAACGCCTCGGACTGACTGGGCAGGAGGAACAGATCCGCACACGCCAGGATCTCGGCGACGGATTCCTGCTTGCCGAGGAAGATCACGTCCTCCAGGACGTTCAGCTCCTCGGCCGTCCGTTGCACCCTCCCCCGCTCCGGGCCGTCACCCACGAGCAGGAGTTTCGCCGGGAGCCGCCCGCGGATCCCCGCGAATACCCGGACCACGTTGTCCACGCGTTTGACAGGACGGAAGTTGGAGATGTGCATGATGATCTTCTCATCCGGCGAGGCGAAGGTGCTGCGCCGGCACGTCTCGCCGTCCCGCCGGTAGTGTTGCAGGTCGACGAAGTTGGGTATCACCCGAACCGCGTCCTCCGGCACGTCGAAGTGCTGGATCGTCTCGCGTCGCAGGTATTCGGATACTGCGGTCAGACCGTCGGACTTCAGTATCGAGAATCGGGTGATCGGATAAAACGACGGATCCTGGCCGACGAGCGTGATGTCCGTACCATGCAGGGTGGTGATCACCTTGACGCCGCGGTTGCCGAGCATCTCCCTCGCGATCCACGCCGAAGTCGCGTGCGGTATGGCGTAGTGTACGTGGAGGATGTCGAGCCCGTGGCGGACCGCAGCGTTGTGCATGGCCACGGAGAGCGCGAGGCTGTACGGCGGATGATCCATCAGCGGGTAGTTCGGGACCTCCACCTCGTGATAGAAGATGTTCTCCATGTAATACGGCAGCCGGAACGGCTGTGCGTAGGTGATGAAGTGGATCTGGTGGCCTCGCCGCGCCAGCTCGATCCCGAGCTCCGTCGCCACCGCCCCGGAACCGCCGTAAACCGGGTAGCATGTGACTCCGATCTTCAATCTTCCGTCCGCCATACCCGCACGATCTCCTCGGTCAATTCCTGCACCGGCCGGCGCGCATCCAGGCGGTAGGCGCCTGCCGGAAGCTGATTCCTGAACCAGGTCTCCTGACGCCGGGCGTAGCGTCGGGTTGCCCGGCGTATGTCGTCGAGCGCGTCTTCGAGAGTACGTTCGCCCCGGATGAATGGTAGCAGCTCGGCGTAACCGGTGGCGCTCATCCCCGGATCGCCGGGTCCGTACCCCCGTGCAACCAGGTGCTCGACCTCCTGCACGAGCCCCGCGGCGACCATGCTGTCTACCCGGCGGTCGATCCGCTCGAAAAGCTCCGCGCGCGGCAGCTCGAGCACGAAGATCGTCAACCTGAGTGGCGGCGCCACTGGTGGTGCGTGTGCGTG
>DATMSC010000204.1:0-4211 GCA_035565595.1 Longimicrobiales bacterium
TGCCTTCCCTCCGTTCAGCTTCGTACCCGCGCCGTTCGTCGCCCTCGTGCCATGGATCTGCTCGCTCTCTGGCAGCTCGAACGGTCCGCGCGGGCGCTGGCTTGCCGTCCGCGGCGGGTTCGTCTTCGGACTCACGGCAAACGGGCTGCTGCTTCACTGGCTCGTCGTAGCGCTGTGGCCGGATCCGCGGGCAGTTCCGACGTACGTGGCGATCGTCGTTGTGCTCGCGCTGGTGCCTGCGGCTGTGGGGTGGGCGGTACGACTCACAGCTGATCGGCTGCGACTGGGCACCCTGGCCGCAATCGCGGTGTTCTGGACCACCGGCGAATGGCTCCTTGCGCACCTGCCCGGAGTTTCCTTCCCGTGGTTGGGATTGGGGACCGCGCTTGCGGTCCACCCGGTGCCGGCCAGCGCGGCGGAACTGGTCGGCGCTCGAGGCCTCACGCTCATCGTCGTCGTCGTGAACGGGCTGATCGCCGAAGCGCTCGTCAGGCGGCGCGGCAGGGTCGTGCGGGGCGCCGCCGCGGCGACGATGGTCCTGGCGCTCACGGCGTTCGGGCTCTGGCGCCATCGCACCATCGTGGTCGAGCCGGCGGCCCGGGTAGCGGCGGTCCAGACTTCGATTCCGCGCGGCGCGAAACACGACAGGCGCGTCGTCCGGGACGCCAACCTCGCGACGCTAGAGGCGCTGACGGACTCGGTAGCCGCTCTCGGAGTCGACCTGGTCGTCTGGCCAGAAGTCGCGGTTCCCGTGGCGCTCGACGACCCGGCAGAGTCGGCGCGTGTCGCGCGGTTGCAGGCGATCGCGCGGCGCGCAGGGGTGCCGATCGTCATCGGGGCGTATGCTTCGGCAGCATCAGATCCGGCGCGCGATGGACGCTTCGGGCCGGGGAGCGGCGAGGCGCGGAGGTACAATGCGGCGTTTCTGGTATCGGATGCCGGGACCACGGTCATGCACCTGAAGCGACACCTCGTGCCCGTGATCGAGCGGGCCCCTCGCCTTGTGCCGCGACTCCTGCTCGGCCGTATCGGCGGCAACCTCGATTACGGCGGCCTGACGCCCGGAGTGCCGATGCCCATCGTGTCCGCCGGCCCGGTACTCGCCGGCGTGCTCATCTGCTACGAGTCCGCGTTCGGGGAGGTTGCCAGGCGCCACCGGCTGAATGGTGCTCAGGTACTCCTCAATATCACTAACGATGCCTGGTTCTCGACGCCCGGAGGGCTCGCGACCATTGGTCTCTGGCAGCACGCCCTCCATGCGCGGATGCGGGCGATCGAAAACCGTGTCAGCGTCGTGCGGTCTGCCAATCGGGGGTTCACCCGGGTCGTGGACCCGCTGGGGCGGGTGCGGGAATCAGCGCCCTGGGGAGTGGACGCCGCCGCCGTTGCCGCCGTGACGACTACCCGGCTGGTTACCCTCTACACTCGGTGGGGTGACTGGCTGGCAACCGGAGCCGCAGCTACCGCGCTCCTCCTCCTCATTGCTGCAGCCGGTCAGCGGCGGCCACCGCCGGCTGCCCCGCAGCCGAGGCCGCAACGCGGCAACCGCCCAAGTGGTTCAGGTGGTGACTATGAAATCGGTGGCTTCGCCCGAGACGTCGTGGTATCTGAAGAGCGGCTGGATCACGGCGGGGGCGACGACGCGATGGGTCCACCCGTCGAGGGCTGTCGACCGGAGTAGCAGGCCGAAGTCGAGCGCCCACCGCACGACTTCGGCGACTTCACCCGCGCCGGTCCCCGTTGCCATGAGCACTTGCCCGAATGTCATGGACGGCCGGTGCCGGAACTGTTCGAGGAGCCGGAGAATCGCGCTGGCGAGCCCGGGCGGAATCTCGAAGCGCAGCGGGTACAGCGGGTCGTCCACGCGCAGGCCGCCGTCCTCTTCCGCAATGACGGGTGCCGCCAGCGTGAGCACGTGACCGTCTTCCAGCGGCGTTTCGGTGGGGACGCCGAGGGTGGAAAGGCCGCCGTACGGCCCAATGAGGCGCCGGTAGAGGCGAAGCGCGCGTTCGCTCCGCCTGAAAGGCGGCCGAGGGTCCCTGTCGGGATCGCATTCCGTCCAGACCTCGCTAGCGAACTTCGATACCTGGATCGGATCGTCGAGCGCGCCGCCGCCGCCACGCACCGCGGTGTCGACCACTTCTTCGAGGCGTTCTCCCACGCGGTCGGGCGAGAATTCAGATGCCACCCGCCGGATGCCGCCGGCGCCCAATCGCTCCGCCGCTTCCGCGTCGCGCAGCAGATCGATGACCCGGTTCGCGGCCTCCCACCAGTTCGCCTTCACGCCGAGATGCGAGACGACCGCGCTGACGCGGTACCCCGTCTCGCCGTCGAGAATCGTTTCCTTGAGCCCGCCCCATGCCGTGCCGACCACAGGCACCCCGCACGCCATCGCCTCGGCTTGCGACAGCCCAAAATTCTCGTCGTGGTGCAGTGTGAGATTGATGCCCACATCGGCGGCGGCGAAGCAGGTGCGCAGGTCGCTGTGCGACACGTCGCCGGCGATCAGTACCCGGTCCTGCGGCAGCCCCAGCCGGCTCGCAGCCAATCCGATCGATGTCGCGAAGCGGGTCGGCGACACGCCGAATTCACGGAATGGTGAGGCCACGATACCGCCGACCAGGATCAGGCAGGCAGCGGGTACGTTGTCGAGAACCATTCGAAACGCCCGAAGGGCGGTGTGGAGGTTCTTCTCGGGCGTGATCCGGCCGGCATAGATCACGACGCGTGCGCCGGGATCCAGGCCGAGCTGCGCGCGAGCCGCCGCCCGCTCCGCACGGGAAACCTGGCTGAACGTTCCGGTGTCGACCGGGAGCGGCACCAGCTCGATCCTGGCGTTCGGGAAAAAGGCCTCGCAGATCGCGAAGTCTGCCTGGCTCGACACGATGAGCGTGTCGCTCCGCGTGAGAGACGACACGTAGGGTCTCATGCCGAATGCACCTCGCGGCATGGTGCCGAGCACGAGGATGACGTACGGAACGCGGCGCCCGGCTCGTTGGCGGGCATCCAGGACCGCGGGATGGAGCATGCCGAAGAGGACATCGCACTCGGCGACGAACTCGTCCGCGACGCGGCGCTGCTCCGCTTCAGGAGGCCACGACGCGTTGGCCGGGAGCAGACGCACGTCGTGCCTCGCCGCGATCGCCTGCCACGTATGGCCCATCACGGCGCGTACGCTCGCCGATCGACTCGGGGACGGAACGAAACCGATCCTCATCGTCGGGCAGGGACGTCACCCGTGTCGGTGATTCCGGACGCCGCCTCGGGTCGTCCCGGGCCGCCGCGATTCACCTCCGACGAACCGCCTGACCGGCAGCGCTACGGATGACATTCCGGCATCGCGGGTGGATATGGAAACGGGCCCATCCGGGCCCGTGCGGTGTGACCGAAGGTGGCGCAGCCAGGGCGCACGTTCCGGGGGTATCAGAAGCCCAGCAGATCGTTCTGACACGCCTCGTCATCCGGCGCGCACTGCGGCACATCGTTCGCCGCCGGAGCGGTTGCAGAAGGTGGCGGTGGCGGCGGCGGTGGAGTCGGCGGAGCGGTTATCGTGCTCGGAGCGGCTTCCTCTGCCGTCGCTGCACTTGCGGCGCTGCCGGCAAGGTCTGGCGTGGCAATCGTCCCCCGCGAGGACGCGCAGCCGGTTGCAATGCCTGCGGCCGCGACCAGTGACATGAGCTTGATGCCAGAGATCCGATCCATGCCTTTTCCTCCGGTGCCCGCAGCGAGCCTCATGCCGGGCTCGCGCTGCCTGCGCACACGGCACGCCGTGGCGCACCATCACTGAATCGCCGATGCTGCCGGTAGCGTACTCGGCACGACGCCTCGTGTCAAGCCGGAGTCCCACAGGCCCGGCCGCGAGCGACGGGATCGGCCGCGCCCGGGAGCCCCGGTCCGACTCGCCCCGCCGCGATCACCACGCGAAGGTTGCGCTCGTGCCGGTCGATTGTGGGGCCACGTCGCGCTTGATCGGTGAATCACCGAGAGTTAGATTTCAATGTTTGGGGTCGCGGCGAGGCGGTACTCAGCGAGGTGAAGCGGAAATGAAGCAGGGGATCCATCCACAATACGGCGAGGCCGTCGTGCGGTGCGCGTGCGGCAATACCTTCAAGACCCGCAGCACTGTGTCGAACATCCACGTGGAGATCTGTTCGGTGTGCCACCCATTCTTCACGGGGCGGCAGAAACTCGTCGATACGGCCGGACGGGTC
>DATMSC010000205.1:0-10058 GCA_035565595.1 Longimicrobiales bacterium
GTCCGGGCGCATCGGGCGGCCCAACTGCGGCTACGGCACGATTACCGGCCAGGCGAACGGGCAGGGCGGCAGGGAACACGGGCAGAAGGCGGATCAGCTCCCCGGCGGTCGTGACCTGGGCAACCCGGAGCACCGTGCGCACATGGCCAGCTTCTGGGGGATCGATGTCGAGGATCTCCCGCAGCCCGGTGTCGATGTTGTCGAGCTGATCAGGAAGATCGATCGTGGGGAGATCCGGGGGCTGCTCAGCATCTGCTTCAATCCCGTCGTCTCCCTCCCCGACAACCTGTTCGTGCGGCGCGCGCTGCAGAAGCTCGAGTTCTACGTGGCCATCGACTTCTTCCTGAACGAGACGGCGAGGTACGCGCACATCGTGCTGCCGGGCTCGCTCCAGGAGGAGGACGAGGGCACTGTCACGCAGGTGGAGGGTCGCGTCATCAGGATCAACAGGGCCGTGGACTGCCCCGGCGACGCGCGCCAGGACTGGCGCATCATCCAGGACATCGCCCGGGCGCTCGGCCGGGAGCGGGGATTCACCTTCAGCAGCCCGCGGGAAATCTTCGACGAGCTGCGTGAGGCGTCGCGCGGCGGAATCGTCGACTACTACGGCATCACGTACGAGAAGATCGAGGCGAACAACGGCGTCTTCTGGCCATGCCCCGATCCCGATCATCCCGGTACCCCTCGCCTGTTCGAGCCAGGGTCGTGGAATCCCGTGGCCAGAGGCGCCGGCCCGTTCTACTTCCCTGACGGTCGCGCCCGCTTCCGGGTCACGCCGTACATCGGGCCGGCGGAAGACGTGGATGACGATTATCCCATCATCCTGACCACCGGCCGGGTCGTCAGCCATTTCCTGTCGGGGACGCAGACCCGCCGGATCGGCCCGCTCGTCGACCACTACCCTGAGCCGCGGGTCGAGATGCACCCCCGGCTCGCGGAGCGACTCGGGATCCGCGATGGCGACTGGACGACCGTCGAATCTCGTCGCGGCTCGGCAACGCTCCGCGCGAGCGTGGTCCGGACGATTCGGCCGGATACCGTGTTCATCCCGTATCACTGGCCAGGTCGCAAGAGCGCGAACCAGCTCACGATCGCGGCGACCGACCCGATATCGAAGATCCCCGAATTCAAGGTTTGCGCCGTACGTTTGAGGAGGGCCGACGGTCCGCCGGAGTACGCGGCGCGCCTGGAGCCGCAGCAGTAGCGGCGCCAGGGCGAAGAACGAGATCGTGATGGCGGTACCTTCGGAGCTTGGATTCTACATCGACCCCGGCCGCTGCATCGGCTGCCAGGCTTGCGTCCAGGCGTGCGCGGAGTGCGACACGCACAAGGGCCGGTCAATGATCCAGCTCGACTTCCTGGACCGCGAGCGCTCGACGCAGACCATGCCCGTCGTCTGCATGCATTGCGAATCGCCGACGTGCGCCGAGGTGTGTCCCGCCGACGCCATCAAGAAGACCGCGGATGGTATCGTGCAGACGGCCAGGAAACCGCGCTGCATCGCGTGCAACAACTGCGTCCTGGCGTGTCCATTCGGCGTGCCGAAAATGGACACGGGCGCGCACCTCATGATGAAGTGCGACATGTGCTACGACCGGACCTCCGTCGGTCTCAAGCCGATGTGCGCATCTGTGTGCCCGAGTCAGGCGCTCTTCTTCGGCACGCGCGAGGAGATCGAAAGGCTCCGGCCGGGTTCGAAACCGGTCAACACCTTCCGGTTCGGCGCCCAGCTCATCAGGGCGAAAGTCTACATGATGGTACCGCGGGAGCCCGCGCTCGATCTGGTCGACGTGGCGATGGCACTGCACGAGCCGGTCATCGACCGCGGCATCGAAGACGATGTCTACGCCGAATCCTTCCAGGAGTGATCCATGCCCCACCCCGACCCCGAGCAGAGGACGGTGGCGCCGGACGGAAAACCCGCGCACGAACAGCCGAAATGGCGCCGGGATTTTCCGATCGACCGGCCGGAGGAGGAGTACATTTCCCGCCGGGACCTCACCAGGTTCATCGCGCTGACGAGCCTCGCCTTCGCGACCGGCCAGTTCTGGATCCTGGGGCAGAGCCGGCTGCGGCGCCCGCCGTCGTACCAGCGGCTTCCGATCGCGCGGCTAGAGGACATCCCGATCGGCGGCTCGCTGGTGTTCGGCTACCCGACACCCGAGGAAGAGAGGGTGCTGGTCCGGCTGGGTGAGGAACGCCTCGTGGCCTACGACCGGAAGTGCACGCACCTGCTCTGTCCCGTCTTTCCGCGGGTCGAGGAGGGAGTGCTCCACTGCCCGTGTCACAACGGCTATTTCGATCTCGCCGATGGCCGGCCGATCGCCGGGCCGCCCCGCCGGCCCCTCCCGCTGATCGAGCTGGAGATCGACGGCGGCGTGGTCCACGCCACGAACGTGGTGCTCAGGACGACATGAGCCAGCCGTCGCCCCGCCCGCGCTTCTCCCGGTCGCAGCGGATGGGAATCGTGACGGGGATCCTGGTGATCGTCGTGCTCATCGTTGTGCTCCAGCTCTGGCTGTTCACCGCCTCAATGAACGCGTATCTCGGCGGCGACCACGCGATCCTGCTCCCCGCGGCGCTGGTCAGTCTGGGTTGCCTCGCCCTCGTGGCCGGGTTGCTCTGGTACACGCACCGCCTGGAGGAGTGAGTTGGAGGAGGCGAGGGAGGGGTTCGGGAAGCCCGGCGCGGGTCGCGCACTGCTTCTGGCCACGTTCGCGCTCGCCGTCAACTTCTGGGCGTGGAATCTCCTCAGCCCGCTCGTGCCGACCTACCGGTCTCTCCTGCAGCTGTCGCCATTGCAGGCGGGGTTGCTGGCCGCGGTCCCCACGCTTGTCGGCGCGCTGGCCCGGATCCCGGTGGGCGCGCTGACCGATCGGTTTGGCGGCCGCGTCGTCTTCGCCGCAGTCACCGCAGCCGCCATCCCGCCGGTCCTGCTCCTCGCCACCGCGGAGTCGTACGCGACGCTGCTCGCCGGCGGGCTGCTCCTCGGCGTAGCGGGCGCGTCGTTCGCGGTCGGCGTGCCGTTCCTGACGGCCTGGATTCCACCGAAGCGGCGGGGAGTGGCGCTAGGCATTTACGGCATGGGCAATGGCGGCACTGCGATCGCGGGTTTCACGGCGCCGGCCATGGCCGAGCGTTTCGGGATCGCGGCCCCATACGTCGTCGTTGCGGTTGCGCTGGCGGCCACCGCGTTCGCATGGATTCTGTTGGCGCGGGACGCGCCGGCCCGGGTCGCGTCGACGGAGTCGATGTTCACCCGCACCCTGGCCGCGCTGCGCCTACCGATCGCCCGGGATCTAGCGCTGCTGTATGCGATAACGTTCGGCGGGTTCGTCGCCATGGGCGTGTACCTGCCGACCTTCCTGACCGAAGTCTACGAGCTCACCTTCGCGGACGCCGCGGCCCGCGCTGCCGGGTTCATCGCGGTGGCGACGCTGTCGCGTCCGGTTGGCGGCGCGCTTTCCGACCGGTACGGCGGGGCCAGGGTGCTGCTCTTCGCGCTCGTCGCCATCGGCGTGGGCGCGATCGTGACCGCGTTCGAGCCGGTGATCGCCGCGGCGACGGTGGGATTCCTTCTGGTCGCTGCCGCCATGGGCGTCGGCAACGGCGCGGTCTTCGCGCTCGTCGGGAGCCGCGCGCCGGCCGCAATGGTGGGGAGCGTGACCGGGCTCGTCGGCGCGATGGGCGGGCTCGGCGGGTTCCTCCCGCCGATCATGATGGGGCTCGTCTACCAGGCGACCGGTTCCTACGCCATCGGTCTCATGCTCCTCTCGGATGTGGCGTTCGCCGGCGCGGTCTATACCGCCTGGCGGGTCCTGCGTCAGCCCTGACCTCTCGCGAAGGCCCGATCACTGCTCATTCGCGTTCCTGCGGCCCGTCCCGCGACGCCGCCGCTCCAGCGCTTCCGCGACCAGCGCGCAGACCACGACCCAGGTGAAGCCGACGATGTATCCCGCCACGACGTCGGAAGGGTAGTGCACGCCCAGGTACAGGCGAGATATCCCGACCAGGAGGATGAGCACGGCAGCGACGGCTGTCGCCACGAGCCCGACCGCCGGGCGGCCACCGATGCGGTGGAATATGTACGCGAGCGCGGCGAAGGTGACCATCGCAATCGTCGCATGGCCGGACGGGTACGCCGCCGACGGCTCGGGGAAGTGGATCCGCCACTCGAAAAGCTGGGGGCGAGGTCGATCGATGAGCTCCTTGATCGCCGCCGTGATCGCGCCGCCGCCCGCGGCTGCAGCAGCGATGAGCAGGGCGTAAGGCCAGTGGCCGAAGCGCAGGAGCAGCGCCGCGGCGACGGCCGTCAGCACCGTGATGACGACGCCATTCCCCAGCGCCGTGACCTCGACCGCGGCCCGGTCCAGCCACGGCGTCGCATGGGCATCCAGCCAGAGCAGGATCGCCGCATCGATGCGCGCGGTCTCTCCATCCAGCACGCCTTCTGTGAGCGCCAGGAGCACGAGCAGCCCGACGAGCGCCAGGAGGAGCCCGGCGGAGAGGACGACTCCGAATGCGAGGTAGGCGTCGTGCGCACGGCGCCCGAGTCTCGAGACCGACCGCATGGCTCCAGGTGGTTTCCGCTGCGGTTCGGGGCGGGGGTCAGGGGCGGGACGCGGCATTCGTGACATCGGCCTCGCGGGGGGCTCATCGCTGACCGTGGGTGCCAGACGTGTCCGGGTCGACTGGAGTGGCTGCCCGGCCGCGACGTGCGGTGGTCAGCCGTAGTGCGAGCCAGCGTCTTCCGCCGGACCTCGCCGTCGTGCGGCATCCCCCGCGCCTCCGCGGATGCTCCTGGCGAGTGCTCTCTCGCGACAACGTCCGACTCTCTGTATGCGCAGCGCGGCACCGGGCCTGCCCTTTGCAACACCTGGGGCCGCGTCATTGACGGGCTGTCCCCGGACGTTCCGCCCGCCAGCGGTGCGCGCACCGCACGCGCACCCGGGGTGGCAGGGAAGCCCGCAGCGCGGCCCGCAGGTGGCCGCGCTCCACAGTTTACGCATGGAGGTACGCGTGAACGTACGGATCCAGAGCTCCCTGCTGGCCGCCGTCGCGACGCTCGCGATCGCGGCGTGTGCCGAGCCGATCACCGTCGGCGTGCCGGCTCCGCGCCCGGTACGAGCGGCGGACGCCGAGGTCGTGAGCGTCATGCACACGGCGAACGAAGGTGAAATCATGACCAGCCAGACGGCGCTCCAGCGCGCGTCGTCATCGGCGGTCCGGCAGTTTGCCCAACGCATGATCACCGACCACACTGCATTGAACGAGCGGCTCTCGCTGCTCCCCATCGTTCCCGGCCCGAGCAACGTCGCCAATCAACTGGACGCGACAGCCAGGGAAACCGTCGAAGTGCTACAGAGACTCGACGGCCATGCGTTCGACGTCGCTTACATGAACAGCCAGGTCGACCTGCACCAGTACACGCTCGGCGCGCTCGACGGATACCTGATCCCGAGCGTAAGCGATCCGGCGCTCCGCGGCGAGCTCGAGGCCGCTCGCGTCATCATCGCGGAACATCTGGCACGAGCCCGCGAGATCCGGGACTCCCTCTGATCCGGACGACCCATGGGGCGGCGCAACAACGCGCCGCCCTTCGTGCTCAAACCGGGAAGGTCGGGTTCGTCCCCTCGGTCCGCCGCGGACGCTCGACGGCGGAAAAGGGGCGCCGGTCGTACTCCTGCGCCATGTGCGGCGACGAGAGGAGGAAATCGGCGGTCGAGCGGTTGGTCGCTGTGGGTATGTTCGCCAACGTCGCCACCCGCAGCAGCGCCTTCACGTCAGGGTCGTGCGGCTGCGCCTCGAGCGGATCCCAGAAGAATATCATCATGTCGAGCCGGCCTTCGGCGATGCGTGCGCCGATCTGCTGGTCGCCGCCCAGCGGGCCGGAGAGGAACCGGGTCACTTCTAGGCCAAGCTCCCGGGCGATCAGCCCGCCCGTCGTGCCGGTGGCGTAGAGCTCGTGCCGGGCCAGCGCATTGCGATGCTCGCGCACCCACTCGAGGAGGTCCTGCTTGCAGTGATCGTGGGCGATGAGTGCAATGCGCTTGCGCGCGGGGATCGGACCCAGGGACGTAGTCATGCGTTGCCCTGTCGGCGGTCTTTGGGATCGGTGTACGTGTCGGCGTCGGACACACTCTCTATGGCCGCGACCTCGACGCGGTTCCCGCCCGCGCGCTTGGCCGCGTACAGCGCGCGATCCACGATCGTCACGAACTCGAGGGGATCTGCGCCCGGCTCGACCCGGATCGCGCCGACGCCGATGCTGAGTGACACCATGGGGTGCGCCTCCGACGACGGGTGCGGGATGGCGAGGTCCCGTACCCGGCGGCGTATCGATTCCGCGATTCGCACGGCGTCCGCCTGCGGCGTGTCCGGCAAAATAATGGCGAACTCCTCGCCGCCGTAGCGCGCGGCGACATCACCAGGCCGCCGGATCGAATCCCGCAGCACACTCGCGATTTCCACCAGCGCGCGGTCGCCCGCCGGGTGCCCGAGCAAGTCGTTGTAATCCTTGAACCTGTCGACGTCTGCCATGATCAGCGACAGTGGCTTGCCGGATCGGGCGGCACGCCGCCACTCCAGGCCGAGCGCGTGTTCGAAATAGCGTCGATTGGAGAGACCGGTAAGTGGGTCCGTGATCGACAGCCGATGCATGTCCAGCCGCCGCCGCGTCTCCTCCTGGACCCGGCGCTCCAGAGTGGCGTTCATTTCGAGGAGCCGGTCCTGTGACGCCTCGAGCGATGTCCGCAGCGCGGCAAAGACTGTGGAAATACGCCGGTTGACGGCGACGGATGAGACGACGACGAATCCCAGGATCGTGGCCACGATCACGCTGCCGAGCCGGATGCTGTTCCACGTACGGGTCCAGAGCGCTTCGCGACGCCGCGCGATCTCATCTTCGATGAGCTCCAGGTACATCCCGGTTCCGACCTTCCAGCCCCAGTCGTCGATCGTGCGCACGAAGGAAAGGTATTGCCGGTTTTCGCCCGCCGATGCCTCGAACCAGTCGTACGAGAGGAAACCGCCCTCCGGATTCTCCTGCGCCACGCGGAGCTGTTCCTGGAGGACCTTGACTCCGTCGGCGCTCTCGAGCTCCCACGCATAGTACGGGGGTTCCATGCGGGCACCGTTCATGAGCAGCGCGTAGCCGTCGAACGCATCAATGAAGATGTAGTTCCCGTCGTACCTGAACGTACCTATGACATCCAGGAGCTCGTCCTGCAGCGCATGCTCGAACACTTCGAGCGGGGCTGAGGCGCCGATCAACCAGGACCAGCGCCCGAAATCCTGCACGTAGCTGACCTGGTCTGGATCCGCATCACCGGCATGGGCGGAGGGCGACGCCGGGCCTGACACGAATCCGGATCCCTCGGACCACGCGATCTCGATGGCCCGGGAGATGCCGTTGCTTCCCGCCACTGTGCCTTCCCGCGAGGGATCCGGCGGGTACAGCACCATCTCCCCGCCCTGCGTCACGATCCATACGTACAGGTGCAGGGAGTCGCGGCTGAGCGCTCGCAGCGCTTCCACGACCTGGCTCCGGATGGCGGGTTCGGCCGCCCGCCCCTCGTTCGCCGCGATGACCTGTGTCGCGATCCCGATCGCGTCCGTCACCCGGTCGTGGACTGCGGTACGCAGACGCTCTGCGGCCTGGACGCGGTATGAGCGGATGAAGTCCGTTACCCCGTTGACGCGCTCGCGCAGGATCGAGCGCTGGAGCTCCAGGTACTCGTCCGATGCGGCAGTCCGGTCGGCCTCGTATCGGGCATACGTCTCGCGCAGGAACAGCCACACCCAGACGAGAGCCACGACCACCAGGCTGATGACAGCCAGCAGGTGGATGGATCGCCGGATCCGGCGCTCTGATTCGTGGTACTCGGGGGTCATGGGGCGGCGGACGCCGCGCACCCCGGGCGATCGGTGGCGCGGCGGTTGGCCAGGACGTACCGGTACGATTCCGGTCGCCGCGATCGCGCGGACGCCGAAGAGTGCACACACGTCATCGCGGTGCCTCGGTAGCGACGCATGGCTCCCTGGCCGGCATTTGGGGGCAGAGGATCCGGGGAAAACGCCGGTAACCATCCATAATACGGTGCCGCCGCTACGGGCACAACGAGCATTGTTCCGCAATTTCGGTTATCTTGTAGAGAATGGCCGGGCCGATCCGGCCGACAGGACGACAGCGATGCCGGGGTCAGGCCCGGATTCGATTGAATGGCTGACAAACGCTACGTGAGCTTCACCTTCTCCCGCGCGATCCGGCTGGTCGCGCGAGCACTCCTCCTCCGGTGTCCCAACTGCGGGCGAGGCACCATGTTCGCCACGTGGCTGCGGGTGCGGCCAGCGTGCCGTGAGTGCCGGCTCCGCCTGGACCGGGGGGAACACGACTACTTCATTGGCGGTTACACGATCAACCTGGTGGCCGCCGAGTTGGTAGCCGTGTCGCTGATCCTGGGTTTCATCATCTTCACATGGCCCGGCGTCCCATGGACCAGTGTCATGTGGGGCACTGCGGTGCTCATGCTCGCCGTGCCGTTCGTGACGTACCCGTATTCCAAGGCGCTCTGGCTCGCGATCGACCTCGCATTCCGCCCGCCCGAGGTGGACGATTTCCAGCCGGCGAGCGAGCCGTAAGAGCTGCGAGGAGTTGGCATCACCCCGGGATGCGTGCAGCCACGCAGGGTTGACCGCCTTCGCGAAGGACGAGTAGCTTCACCCAGATCCGTCACGCGCTCCAGGTGCAGCCATGTTTCGCTCCGCAGGGATAGTTGAATCTCTTCCGAGGTGGCCAGTCCGCGCGGCACTGGTCGTTCTGGCGGCCGTGGTCGCGCTCCGGGCCGGTCTTCCGGTATCGCCAGCGCATGCGGAAGTCGCTCCGCCGGTGCCTCCCACGGCTCGCGACGGCCAGCAGGTTTACAACGACTATTGCATGACCTGCCACCATCCCGATGGGAACGGGAGCGAAGGGATCGTGCCGCCGCTTGCGGGGAGCGAATGGGTGACCGGCGACTCCGGCCGCCTGATCCGGATCCTGCTCAAGGGACTGACCGGCACGGTCATGGTCATGGGGACGCCGTACGACGGGCTCATGCCGCCCTTCGGTGAGATCCTCGACGATGCCCAGCTCGCGGCGGTCGCGACCTATGTCCGCTCGGCGTGGGACAACGATGCCTCCGAAGTAACTCCCGCCGAGGTTGCCGCGGTCCGCGCCGCCGTCGCTGATCGCACGGCTCCATGGACCGTTCGAGAGCTGAACGCCGCAATGGCCCAGGCCGCTGCGGAATAGGTGAGACGAGTAGCAACGGCCAGCCCGGCCCGCTTTCCGCGGCGTTTCCGGTAGAGGCCGTGTGGCCCGCAAAGGGTCACACGGCTCGTCGTTTCAGGAGCCAGCCGACCGGCACCATTCCGCGCCTGGCCGGGGCACCACGACCTACCGCCATCACTGCGACACCGGTGCGGGCGGCTGCACTCCGGGTCGAACCCAGCGCCGTCAGCCCTTGCGGCCGAGGATCGTGAGCTGGAAGACGGTGTCCAGGCTCGACGTCGTGCTCCGGCGCATCGCGCTGACCATGAGGTCGAGGACGGGCAGGTTGATACCGATCCCGCCGCCCACCTGCCATCCGCTATCACCCTCACCCAGAGAGATCAACGCCACGCCCGCCCGAAGCGGGATGAAGCTAATGGGCCGGTATTCGGCACCGCCGCCGATGTGAAGCCTGGGGACGGGGTCCATCTCACTGTCGGAGGTGGCGAATCGGACGTCTCCGGTAACCAGCAACCCGTCCTGGACCAGGTAGCGCGCGCCAGCCGCGAGCACCGGCGCGAACCGGAGATCGTTCACCACTCTGGCGAGTGCCGGTGGCGCCTCAGAGAAATACCGTTCCTCGAGATCCGAGTCCTGCCGTTCGCTATCGAAGAGAAGGCTGCCATCCCGGAAGCGGAGCGTCTGCGGATCCCACTCGAAGTTGTTGAAGAGATTGCGGATGGTCGCGGCGAGCGTCAGTTCCGGGGTTTCGTAGCCGATTCCGACATCCAGGCCGAACCCGGTCCCG
>DATMSC010000206.1:0-8956 GCA_035565595.1 Longimicrobiales bacterium
GTCGTGATCGCCTGGTCCGACGCTGATCTGCCGATCGAGACGGCCGGTTGTGAGCCCGGCGCGGGCGGCGGCGCAGTCACCAGCTTCTGCCTCGATCCCGACGACCCGACGCGGCTGCGTGCGTACCCGATCCGGAGCCCATCAGGCCTCGTCCTCGGCCGCCCCCGCATCGTGATCCTGATCCGGGCGACACACGCGGACTCGCCGGAGATGGTGGCCAGGCTGGTCGCGCACGAGCTGGGGCACGCGCTGGGGATCGGTCGGCACTCCCACGACGCGAAGGATCTCATGTGGGGTGGCACGCTGCTGACCGACTCGCCCACGGCGGCAGACGTGGCGACGATCCGCACTCTCTACAGGACCCCGCCCGATGTCATGCCCTGATCGGTGTTGCAATGAAAGGCCGTTCAGTGCCGCTCCCTGCATTGACTTCGCCCTCCTCGGGCTCTAGATTCAGCACAGTGGGGTTGCACCGGAGAGGGCGCATTTTTGAGCCGACAAGTATGAAGCCGGGACCCACTCCTGGGCCGGACGTCACGCCCCCGGCGGGGGAAGACGGCAAGGCACAGGGAGGTCACCTTTCGTGACAACCTGGGCTTCAAAAATCCCTCTCAGGTGCACCGGCCGGCCCGCGCTACCCGCGCGGGTCGGCTTTTTCTTGCCCGTGCGCCGGGTTGCGCTCCCGATCAGCTCTGGTCACCTTCGTTCGGTTGGATCTGCCACAGCCGACCGGGACGGAATCGAATGCCGAGGGTAAGAGTCACGAGGCGTCTGCACTTCAGTGCCGCCCACCGCCTGGGCCGTGACGAGTGGAGTCGAGAGCGGAACGAAGCCGTTTTCGGCCAGTGCGCGAGCCCGAACTGGCACGGTCACAATTACGAGCTGGATGTGACCGTGGAGGGCGAGGTCGATCCGGAAACGGGATTCGTGCTGGATCTCAAGGCGCTCAAGGCGCTGGTCGAGGAAGCGGTCATCGCCGACGTGGACCACAAGAACCTCAACCTGGATGTGCCGTGGCTCGCGGGGGTAGTCCCCACGACCGAGAACCTGATCGTCGCGATATGGCAACGGATCGCGCGGAGCATGCCGGCCGGCGTCGTGCTCGCGAGGCTGGTGCTGTGGGAGACGCCGCGCAACTACGTCGAATACGATGGCCGCTGACGCACGGCGGAGAACCGGGGTGACGGGATGATCGACGCTGAGAACGGATCGGGCTCTGGCCTGGAGGGAGTGCCGATGGAGGCGCTCGTGCGCGAGATGCTCAGGCGTCTGGGCGAGGACCCGACGCGTCAGGGGCTCGTGCGCACACCCGAACGCGTGGCCAAGAGCCTGGCCTGGCTGACCCGCGGCTACCACATGTCCACGGAGCAGGTCATCGGAGACGCGCTCTTCGACGAGGACCACCACAACATGGTCATCGTCAAGGATATCGAGATGTACTCGCTATGCGAGCATCACCTGCTCCCCTTCTTCGGCAAGGTGCACGTCGCCTACATTCCGAACGGCCGGATTCTGGGGCTGTCGAAGGTACCCCGGCTGGTGGAGGTGTTCGCCCGTCGGCTGCAGGTGCAGGAGCGGATGACCGACCAGATCGCGCAGGCGCTCTGGGACGTGCTGAGTCCGCAGGGAGTGGGCGTGATCTGCGAGGCGTATCACCTGTGCATGATGATGCGCGGCGTAGAGAAGCAGAACTCGAAGACGATCACGAGCGCGATGCGGGGTGGATTCCTCGAGGATCCGCGCACGCGCGAGGAGTTCCTGCGGCTCGTCATGGTGCATGACATCGTGGGCTGACACGCTGTCGGGCGCGACAGCGATCGTCACGGGCGCGTCGCGCGGGATCGGGCTCGCGGTGTCGGCCGCGCTCGCCGGCGCAGGTGCGCGTGTGGCGATGGTCGCACGGGGCGCCGGCGCGCTTCGCGAGGCGGCGCTGAGCGCGGGCGGCGAGCCGGTCCCGGCGGACGTGACCACGGAGGAGGGTGTGGCGCGGGTAGTCGCCGCATGCACCCGCCTGTTCGGAACGGACGCCCCTGACGTCGTGGTCAACTGCGCCGGCGCGTTCGAGCTTGCGCCGGTGGCCGAAACGTCGGTCGCCAGCTTCGACCGGCAGATGGCCGTGAACGTTCGCGCCCCGTTCCTGTTGATCCGCGCGTTCCTGCCGGCGATGCTCCGCCGCGGCGAGGGCCACGTGGTGACGATAGGCTCCATCGCCGGACGGCACGCGTTCCCGCACAACGGCGCCTACAGCGCTTCCAAGTTCGCGGTACGCGGCCTGCACGCCGTGCTCCAGGCGGAGATTCGGGGAACGGGAGTGCGGGCGACGCTCGTCGAACCGGCCGCGACCGACTCCCCGTTGTGGGATGCCATCGATTTCGACAGGCATCCGGGCCTGCCGGGGCGCGAATCGATGCTGTCGCCGGCGACCGTCGCGGACGCGGTGCTCTATGTGTTGACGCGACCGCCGGAAGCGGCGGTGCCGAACCTGATGATCGAACGGAGCTGAGCGGCGGGAGCCGCCGGCCTGAAACGAATGGACCAGAGGCGACGATGTACGTGGTCAGCATTCAGTCGCATTACGATAGCGCGCACTTCCTCCGCCACTACCGCGGGAAATGTGAGCGGCTGCACGGCCACAGGTACGTGGTGGAGATCGCGCTGGCGACGGAAACCGTCGGCGAAGACGGTCTGGCGTACGATTTCGTGGAGCTCAAGCGGCATCTGCGCGAGCTGACGGAGCGACTCGACCACGAAAACCTCAACGAGCTGCCGCCGTTCACCGATATCGAACCATCCGCGGAGAACCAGGCCCGTTATTTCTACGACGAGGTCAAGCGGCGCCTCCCTGAAGGCATGCGAGATTCGCTCCTCTACGCGCGGGTGTGGGAGACGCCCACGCAATGGGCACAGTACTCGGAGCGACAACTCTTCTTCTGACGAAGGGAGCCGGAGCCAGCGCTCCCGGCGCCGTGGTTCTCGAACGGGCGACGATGCACATACTCCTCACCGATATCCTGATCTGTCCGGTATGCGGACCGGGGCACGGGCTGATCCTGCTCGCGGACCGGATCGTGGACCGGCGGGTCGAGGCGGGCGCGCTCGGGTGCCCCAACTGTCGCCGCCAGTATCCGGTCACGGACGGCTTTGCCGAGCTGCGCGTGGACCCTGCGCGGCCGGTTGTGGCGCAGCTCGCGGCCTCGCCTGCCAGTGAGGAGGAAGCCGTACGGCTGGCGGCGCTGATGGGGGTAACACGCGGCCCGGGGTACGTGGTGATTGTGGGCGAAGGCGCACGCCCTGGCGCGCATATCGCCGCGATGATCCCGGAGCTCCAGGTCATCGCCTGCTCGCCGGAAGCGGCTGCATGGCCCGATGCACCCGGCGTAAACCGAATGGCCGCGGATGTCCGCCTCCCCTTCTTCGACAGTACGATCCGCGCGGTCGCGCTCACGGGGGGCACGGAAGCCGTGTTCATGGCGGAAGCCATCCGGGTACTCGCGCCCGGCTGCCGCCTCGTCCTCGACCGCGCGCCCGGCGACGCGAGCGATGCGCTGGCCGGGGCCGGGATGCGCGTTCTCGCGCGGCAGAAGGATACGATCGTAGCCGCAAAGGGGTGAGCAGAGCAGGCGGATTGCGCGCCCCACTTCCCGCGTCTATACTTGGACATACAGTTCGTCCGTGATCGACCCGTGAGCCCCGCCCGACTGCGCTTGCCTATGGCCTGGTGGAAGAAACTGGTTTCCCGCAATTCGGCCGAGGAAGAAGTCGACTTCTACAAGGAAGGCGTCGAGTTGCTCAACGCCGGCAAATATCACGAGGCGCTCACCTCCTTCCGGCTCGCTCTCCGGGAAGCTCCGGACGACGACGCAGTGCTCCAGCAGATCGCGATCACGTACACGCGGATCGGGATGACCGATGAGGCGATCAAGACGTACCGGACGGCGCTGCAGAAGAATGCGTCGGCGGTCGGCGCCCACTACGGTATGGCATTCCTGAAGTTGCGGGAGGGCAAGACGGAAGAAGCTATCGAGCACCTCCGCGCATTCCTCGCCAGCCCGCCGTCGGAGCCCGAAGCAATGGAGCACGTCAGCCACGCGCGGAAGACGCTTGCCCAGTTGACGGGCGAACCGGTCGACACGATCCCCGCCACGAGCAACGGCTACGGCCAGACCGATCCACCGGCGACCTAGACGACGCCGTCACGGCACCCACCCATTCCGGATCGCGAAACCAGCGTGGCGGCATTTCGGGCTGCCGCGCGGTCGGCCGCCCCACACCGACGCCAGGATGGCAGCATGACCACGAGCCGAAAAACCCGCACCGAAATCGCCCGACCCGGCGAACTGCCTGCGGGCACGCTCGTGCAGGCATTTTTCGGGGCCATCGACCGGTACGACAAGCCGGACGCGATCCTGTACAAGGCGGGAGGCGTCTGGCAACGGGTGTCGCACCGGGAGATCGAGCGGCAGGTCCGGCTCGCCACCCTGGCACTCGGCGCGCTCGGCCTGGAACGCGGCGACCGGCTCGCCATACTGTCGGAGAACCGACCGGAATGGACGCTCGCCGATTACGCGGCACTCTGCGCAGGGTGCCTGACGGTGCCGATCTATGCCACCCTGCCCCCCGACCAGATCGCGTACATCCTGAACAACAGCGCTGCGCGGCTGATCTTCGTTTCGACGGTCGAACAGCTAGAGAAGATCCGGGCGATACGCGACCAGCTTCCGGCGCTGGAGCACATCGTCGCCTTCGATGATGCTGCGGGCGCGCCGGACGCGATCACCTGGCGGGAGTTCCTGGAGATAGGACAACGCGAGGAGGACGCCGGACGCGGGGCGGACTTCCGCGAACGCGCGCTGTCCACCACGCCCGACAATGTCGCAACCGTCATCTATACTTCCGGCACGACCGGAGAACCCAAGGGCGTCCTCCTGACGCACAACAACATCTACTCGAACGTGCAGGCGGCGCTGATCGCCTTCCGGGTCGGGCCCGAGGATGTCGGACTGAGCCTGCTCCCGCTGTCCCACATCTTCGAGCGGATGGTCGATTACCTGTATTTCGCGTGCGGCGCCACCATCGCATACGCGGAGTCGATCGAGGCGGTGCCCCGGAACCTCGTCGAGATCCGGCCGACGATCGTGGCATCAGTGCCCCGACTCTATGAAAAGATCTACGAACGTGTGCAGGCCGCGACGGGGATCAGGCGAGCGCTCGTGCAATGGGCTACGCGCGTGGGGCTGCGGCACGGGGAGGCGAGGCTGGCGGGGAGGCAGCCGCAACTCGGGACTCGTCTCGCCTACGCGATCGCCGACCGGCTGGTCTTCTCCAAGCTCCGGGCCCGGACTGGCGGCCGCATCCGGTTCTTCGTTTCTGGCGGCGCACCGCTGAACCAGGAGATCGCCCGTTTCTTCCACGCCGCCGGGATCCTGCTGCTCGAAGGGTACGGCCTCACGGAGACCTCGCCAGTCACGAACGTGAACACGCCGGAGGCATTCCGTTTCGGTACGGTGGGGCTACCGGTCACGGGTACCGAGATCCGGATCGCGGACGACGGCGAGATCCTGATCCGCGGGCCGCAGGTCATGAAGGGGTACTACAACGATCCCGCCGCGACGGCCGAAGCGATCGACGAAGACGGCTGGTTCCATACTGGCGACATCGGCGAGCTGGACGAGGACGGATTCCTGCGTATCACCGATCGCAAGAAGGACCTGATCGTGACGGCAGGCGGGAAGAACGTGGCGCCACAGCCGATCGAGAACAGGGTGAAGACGAACCCCTTCGTGGCGGAGGCGGTGATGATCGGTGACCGGCGACCATATCCCATCCTGCTGATCACGCCACACTTCGAAACCCTGCGCGCCTGGGCGCGGGAGGCTGGGATCACCGCAGCCGACACGGAGGCGCTGGTTCGGGATCCACGGGTACGTGAGCACATGGAACGGGAGGTCCTGGGGATGGTTGCCGGATTCGCCCGCTTCGAGCAACCCAAGCGCATCGCCCTCCTCGATCGTCCGTTCACGATCGATTCGGGGGAGCTGACGCCGACGCTCAAGGTCCGGCGACGCGTCGTCGAGGAACGGTACCGCGACATGATCGAGGCGCTGTACGGCGAAGTCGCGCAGGTGCCCGCCCAATGACCATGGCGGGTACCGGGGTACAGATCGCGCTGATGACTGCGCCGGACGCGGCCACCGCCGAGCGGATCGTCAGGACACTGCTGGATGAACGGCTGATCGCGTGCGGCAACATACTGCCGGGCGTGACATCTCTCTACCGATGGGAGGGCGCGGTGCAGCGTGATGCCGAAGTCCTCGTCATCATGAAAACGACCGAACAGGCGGCGGCGGTGCTGCTGGAGCGGGCCCCATCGCTGCACCCATATGACGTTCCCGAACTGCTGCTCCTGCCGGTCGGAAACGGGCACGACGCATACCTGGACTGGGTTTTCGATAGCGTGTCCGGTCCGGCAGGAGACGGTCGGCATGAAGCGGAACCAGTCTGACACGGAGTCGAAACGCAGAATGGGAAGCACGCGGAAGGGGCGGAGCGGGGGCTCGCCGTCGCTGTTCGACAGCGCTGCGGGTACACCGGACGCGGAGGCGCCGGAGCCGACGGATCCCGACGACAATGCACCGCTCGATGCGGGGCTCGCGTCGGGTGGGCCAACGGCGGAAGAGCGACTCGCACGCGCACGCTCGGCGGAGCGTGAGGGCAGGTACGACGAGGCCATCAGCATCTACCAGGAGCTGCTGCTCCACGATCCGGGCGACATCAGGGCGCGCCTGGCGCTGGGCGCATTGTACGTGGAGCGCGGCGACGCCACGCTCGCGCTCGAGCAGTACGAAGCCGCGAAGGCCGCGGCCCCGGATGATCCGGACACGATCTGTGGCATGGCCGACGCGCTAGCCGGTATGGGCAGGTACGAGAAGGCCGAACGAGAGCTTCGCCGCGGGCTACGCCTCCATCCGGATCACGCCGGCATGCACGAGCTCCTGGGACTGCAATACTTCCGGCGGGGACTCTATCAGCAGGCCGAGTCGGAGCTGCGCCGGGCGCTCGACCTGGATCCGAGTCTCGCGGCGGCGTATCACCACCGCGGCGAGGCGCTCAACCAGCTCGGGCGGGTGGACGAAGCGCTCGACATGCTCAAGCGCGCGGTCCAGCTCGATCCGGACAACTCGAAAGCTTATTACATGATGGGTATCCTGTACGACCGCAAGCACCTTCGCCGGGAAGCCGAAGCGATGTATCGCAAGGCACGCGAGGTGGGCTGACCGTGATCGAGGTCTGCGTCGGAGACGCCTGGTCGTACGGCACTGCGGCTGTCCTGCGACCGATTGCATCCGACGGGTCCGCCCCGACTCCCGCCGTGCGCCGCCTCGAGCTCGCCGCCGGGCCGCAGCCGGCTGAACAGTATGCGCGTCTGGGCGAGCTCCCCGTGGGTTCCGCCGTGATCACCGGCGCTGGCGACCTGCCTGTAGAATACCTGATCCACGTGGTGGTACGGTCGCCGGAAGAGCCGGTCACGACCGCCGGCGTCGTGCGGGGATTGCTCAATGGGTTGCGGCGAGTGGAGGAGTGGGCGCTGGAATCCGTGGCGATCATGCCGCTGGGCACCGGCGCAGGCAATCTGGATGTCGAACGGGCAGCGGCCATCATGGCGCCTGTTCTGATCGAGCGTGCCGCCACGCCGGAGGGGACGCGAATCGTCATCGCCGTGGAATCCGAATACGAGCGCGACGTCTTCCTGCGCGCGCTCGGTATCCAGGGCGTGCCGGCGGGCGAAGAACCACCACCTATGCCGCACTGACGACACCCCCTATGAGCGGGCCCCGTCGAAGCGGGATCGGGCGGATCAACCGCCGCGCGGTCGGCTGGTTCATCGTGGCGACGTGGCTCGTCGTCGTGGCCGCGCACGTCCGCCGTGAGTATTTCAAGCCGCCGGCAGTCCGCCTCGCCGAGGGTGCGCTCGCGCTCGCGCCCGGGACCCACTTCTACCGCATCCAGATGGACGGCGCGACGATCGGTCTCGCGAGCTCCAGCATGGACACCGTGCCGACGGGGTTCACGCTCATCGACCAGATGGCGCTCGACGTACCGGCACTCGGGTCGAGTCAGCGCGCATCGGCCCGGACCCGCGTCGACCTCGGCCGTTCGCTCGAAGTGTCGCGCTTCGAGTTCGACCTCGAGTCGACGATCGGTCGCTTCGTGGTGACCGGAGAAGTCCGCTCGGATTCCGTGATGGCGATCGAGATCGACGCCGGCGGCGGGGTCGAGCGAATGGAAGTGCCGTGGAACCGCGATGTCGCCCTCGCGGCGGCACTGCCGTTGAGACTGGCGGCCAGCGGGCGACTGCGCGTCGGGACCGAAGTGACCGCCACGATCTTCGATCCATCGGTGCTCGAACCGCGCGACGTGGTCGTGCGCGTTTCGGGACAGGACACGATCATCGTCGCCGACAGCGTGAGCTACGATCCGGCGACCGGCGTCTGGACGGTGACGGTCTACGACACGGTACCGGCCTGGCGTATCGAGGAATCGTACGGCGGCGTACGGGTGTCGAGCTGGGTCGACGGCGATGGAAGGCTGGTTCGCGCCGAGAGCCCGCTGGGCTTCAGGATCGAGCGGGACGCGTTCGAGATCACGCGGGCGGCGTGGCGTGAGTCGCAGGCCGATACCACGGCAGGGTCGGGCTACGGGTCGCTCATCGAAGCGACGGCGATCGCCGCCGGCGTCACGCTGCCCGGTGGCGCTGGCCCGGACCGCCTGGCCGTGCGGCTGCTGAATGTCGACCTGGTCGGCTTCGACCTCGACGGAGGCCGCCAGACGCTCCGCGGCGACACGCTCGTGGTCGCCCGCGAAGCGGTCGATCCGACGGCATCGTACCGGCTCCCGTACACCGGCGGTGGCGAAGCCGCCGGCGAGCTGGCGGCGACACCGCTCATCCAGGCGAGCG
>DATMSC010000207.1:0-4193 GCA_035565595.1 Longimicrobiales bacterium
CTACGAAGTCACGACCTTCCGCCGCGACGTGGAGACGTTCGGTCGTCACGCCGTCGTCGAGTTCGCGGACACCGTCGACGACGACCTCGCCCGGCGCGATTTCACCTGCAACGCGCTCGCGTGGCATCCGCTGACCGGCGAGCTGCGCGACCCCTTCGGCGGGGAGGCGGACCTGCGTGCAGGGGTGCTGCGGACAGTGGGTCGCCCCGAGGATCGTTTCGCCGAGGACTACCTGCGCGTGCTCCGGGCGCTGCGCTTCGCCGGCCAGTTCGGCTTCCGGATCGAGCCGTACACCTGGCGCGCGCTGGTCGAGGCGACGCCGCACCTAACCCGGCTCTCCGCGGAGCGCGTGCGGGAGGAGCTGTGGAAGGTTCTGACCAACATCCGCAATGCGTCGGCGGCGCTGTCGCTCTACGCCGCGTCGGGCGCGCTGGCGGTGCTCTACCCGGAGCTCGACAAACTGGTCGGGCTGGAGCGGGGGGGCGGGCACCCGCACGACGCGTGGACCGAGAGCGTGTTCGCGGTCGACGCCGTGTCGCCGGCCCGGCCACTCCTCCGCGTCGCCTGCTGGCTCCACGCGGTCGGGATGCCGGCCGCGAGAACGCGCGACCTCCGCGGCGGGTGGCGCTTCACCGGGCACGAGGTGCTCGGCGCCCGCCTGGCCGAAGCGATCATGCGTCGCCTCAAGGCGTCGAACGCGGACACCGAACGCGTGACCCGCCTCGTCCGGCTGCAGTCCGAGCTGTTTCCGCCGGACGCCGGGGGCTCGGTGGTGCGGCGGTGGATCCACCACGTGGGTGAGGACCTCGTGTACGACCTGCTCCGGATGCGCTTTGCGCTCTGGCGCGCAGCGGCCACGGACCCTGACGCGCGGCCGGATGACCTGCTTCAGCGCGCCGCCATGGTCCGGCGGATCCTGCAACAGCATCCGCCGCTGCGCGTCGGCGACCTGGCCCTCGACGGCAACGACCTGCGCGCCCTCGGCCTTGCGCCGGGGCCGCGCTATGGCGAAATCCTTCGCGACCTGCTGGACCGGGTGCTTGCGGAACCCGGTCTCAACAACCGTGAGGCGCTCGAGGAAATCGTGCGCCGGGAATGGCTCAATTGATCCTGGCTGGACTGTACGCGCTGCTCGCGGGCACGGCGAACATGATCGGGGGGCTGATCGTCCTCGGTCCGGCTCGCCGTGTGCCCTCGGCGCTGAATCTTCTCGTCGCGTTCGGCGCGGGCTTCATGCTCGCCGTCGCCGTCCTCGAGATGCTCCCCGACGCGGTCACGACTCCGGCCGGGGCTGCCATGGTGCTGATCGGATACCTCGCCGTGCACCTCACCCAGCACACGCTGACACCGCACTTCCACTTCGGGGAAGAGACGCACCGGGAAGCCATGGTGTCGCGCGGTATCGGGCTGTGGGCGCTGGTGGGATTGATTCCACACTCGTTCTTCGACGGCGTGGCGATCGCGGGCGGGGTGCTCCAGAGCCCGGAGCTCGGGCTCATGATCTTCTCGGCGGTGATCCTGCACAAGGTGCCGACGGGCGTGTCGCTGGCCAGCGTGATGCTCGCCAGCGGCAATTCCGGGCAGCGCACGATCCTGGCGGTCGCGCTGGTCGGGCTGGCCACCGTGCTCGGCGCCGTGATCACCCCGGCTTTCGACTTCCTCGCGATCCACGGCCTGGGCCTCGCGACCGGCGTGCTGATCTACGTGGCGGCGTCCAACCTCATCCCGGAGTCGCAGCACCAGCCGGGCTGGACCACGCCAGGAAGCGTCTTCCTCGGCGTCCTCGCCTTCTGGCTCATCACGCTCCTGCTCCCCGGTATCTGAGGCCGGTCAGAGATCTTCCTCCCCCGGCGCCTGGTGCCACCCCTGTTCACCGGCGGGGCGGGTATCGCCGCAGATGGCCCGGAGCAGCGGCGCGCCGTCCTCCGGGCCGATGGCCAGGAGCCGGTCGCCGGCCTCGAGGACGAGGCGAGAGCGCGGTCGGTACATCCACCGTCCTCGCCGTTCGTTGGCGAGAACCTCCATCCCCGTTTCCGTGTGGAGCTTCAACTCGCCCAGACTCCGGCCCGCGGCTTCCGAGCCCTCTGCCACCAGCGCCTCCGCCACGATCTCGTCCGCCTCGGCCAGCGCGTGGGCGATGATCGGGTGCGGCGGAGCATCCGATTCGGCCAGCCGGGTCATGGACCGGGCGGCGTCCACGATGCGCTCGGATGCGTTCGAAATGTGGATCAACCCGCGTAACTGCTCGGGGTCCGCCGCTTCGGCAGCGGCGCGGAGCACCCACGTCTCGAGCTGGTGGTACAGCTCGTCGCTGCGTTCCTCGATCACGCGCACCTCACCCGCCAACCCTTTGTCCTGCAACAGAATGGAAGCGTATGCCAGGCCCACTGCGATCTCGCTGGTGTTCTTCAATTCGATGACGAGGTCGACGGCGCGGTCCAGGTTCGAGAGCGGCGCGGTGCTCGGCTGCGGCTCGGGTTCCCGCGCCAGGTCGCCCGCCATCTTGCGGACCGGATCGAGCCCCTCCGGCGGACCCTGAAGCAGGAGGACGTCGCCCTCGAGCAGGATCTCGCTGCCGTCCGGTGCGAACTTCCACTCGACGCCACGACGGACGGCGATGACCCACATCCCCGTGCGGAAGGGGAGCCCCAGGTCGTCCAGCGGCAGACCCTCCATCTCGTTTTCGGGCTGTATGGTCACACGACCGATGATCTCCTCGGCGTGGCGCAGGTCCTCCCGTAGCTGTGGCGGGACGCCCAGGTTCTTGAGCACGACCCGGGCGATCTCCTCGGCGGCGTCGGCGATGGCCTCGATGGATTCGGCGAGAGAGAGCACGCCGGCCAGACCTTCGGCGTCCTCGCGGGTGCGCGCCGCGAGCATGCACACGAGTCGCAGCTCGTAGAGCACGTCCCCGATCCGGTCCTCGAGATCGAGGACCTCTTCCGCCAGTTGAGGATCGTTGAAGAAGACGGCGCCGTACGCCACGTCCACCATGAGCTCGGCGGCATCTTTGGCTTCGACGAGCAGATCCTTGACGGTATATCTCTCCGTTTCCATTTCAGTTGATCCAGATGGAGGCAACGCCGAGGAGGCAGAGGAGACCGAGGAAATCCATGACCGAAGTCACGATCGGGATACCCTGGTTGTCCGGATCGAGCCCGTGCCGGTATGCAGTCGCCGCGGTGGTGTACGCCACCCCGGAGAGGAGCAACATGGACAGAATGCCGGCGAGGATCGTGATCCCGGCTACGCTCGGAAGACCCGGCGAATCGTAGCCCAGGACCCACGCCGCGATCCAGGCGGTGATTCCAATGGCCGTGAAGGCGAAGATTCCGTAGAGAAAGGTGACGGACATGTCGAGGCCGGCGATGCGCCCCGGCACCGGCTTCGGCTCGAGCAGGCCGAGGTACAGCTTCGACGACAGCCGGCTGGACAGGATCCCGCCCAGCGTACCGCAACTGGCGACGAACGACGGCAGCATGATGAGCAGCACCGGTGCCGCGATCCACTGAGCGACCCTGGCCTGAAGCACGGTGCCCGCCAGCACGCCGATGACGCTCGCAACGGCCAGGGTGGCCACCGATTCCCGGACGATCCGGCGGACCGTGTCGTCGGCGTGCCGCCACCCCGCGAAGAGTGACCAGACGCCGAGCCCCGCGAGGAGGATTCCCAGCACAAGGGTGAAGTGCTCGAAAGGTACGAGCAGCGCGGCCAGCAGGAGCGCCGGGATCGTCAGCACGTCGCCGAACATGGTGACGGTCGGCGCGCCGACGTCGTCCATGTTCCAGTCCCTGCGCTGCGAGATCGCCGCCAGGACCACGGTGACCACGAGCAGGATGAGCGACGCAGCCACGCCACCAACGGTGACGATGACGATGAGCTGCCAGAGGGGAATGGGGTGGAGCCCGAGCGCGGAGCCCAGGATCCACGCCACGACGGCGATGATGACGGAGGTCGAAAGCGTGAGGAGCGACGTCGCTTCGACCTGCCGGCCCAGAAAGCTGTGGCGCCGTAGCTCGAACTCGAAGGCGCCGATGTGCAGCGCCGTGGCCAGCCGGGAGGCGAGCGCGCCGTAGATGTTGCCGCGCATCCCGATGGCTGCCGGGACGAGGAGCAGGAGCCCCGGGAGCCGCTGCAGCGTCGCTTCCGCGCTGGCGAGGGTGATCCCGGCGATCATGCCGGTAACCGAAGTG
>DATMSC010000208.1:0-1818 GCA_035565595.1 Longimicrobiales bacterium
TCGGCGTGGATCGGTTCAACGCCGAGACGGGGGCGACCATTGACGTGGTCGTTCTGGACGACGGAGGCAACAGCGAACGCGCGTCCGCTCAGATTCGTGAGCTGGAGGAACGTGGCGTGCTCGGCATTGTTGGCCCGCTCCTCGCGCCAGCCATCATAGCGGCCGCGCAGGCGCGGACCACACCAGATCTCGCCATCGTAAGTCCGCTCGAAGATGTCACGCCGTGGCGGCTCGAGAACGTCGTGTCTCTGAGCAGCGTGGATACCCGCGGCGCGGAGGCGCTGGCCGAATACGCAGTATCTGCCGGTTTTCAGCGGGTTGCCGTACTCTACCCCCGCATGCGCGAGTTCGAGCGACAGGCAGCGGCGTTCATGGAGGCAGTCCGGGCCGCTGGCGGTCAGGTCGTTGCGGACGTGCCGTATGACTCGGGCACGACGACGTTTGCGCAACCACTCCTTCAGGTCCGTGCCGCCACTCCGGCGGCGGTGTTCGTGCCCGCGCCGGTGCGCGACATTCGTCAGATGGCGCCACAGTTCGAGTACTACGGGCTGAGCGGCAGCGGGCTGCAGATCCTGGGCGGCGAGGAGTGGGCAACGGAAGAGCTGCTGCGCGTGATCGAGCCGCAGCACGTGGAAGGCGTGATCGCCGCGACGCCTTTCGTGACCGGAAGCGACGCGATCGCCTGGAACGAATTCGTCGGCTGGTACGAGAACATGCACCGGCGTTCGCTCGCGAACGCGGTGCCGGCGCTCGGATACGATGCGACCCGACTGCTGCTCACGGCCATTGCCGGAGATCCGAGTCCAGCCAATGTGGCCAGCCGCCTGCGCGGAATTGGCGGCATTCGTGGGGCGACGGGCGTGCTGACCGTACGGGACGGTCAGGTCGAGCGCAGGCCCTTCCTGGTCCGGATACGATCGCGGGAGCCGGTTCTGATCCAGGGTGCGGCCGGCGACTGAGATGTCGATGCGCGACAAGCTGGCGCAGCTAGCCGAACGGCGCAGAGCCGCTCACGAGGGAGGTGGGCGCGAACGCCTGGAGGCCCAGCACGCACGCGGCAAGCTGAGCGCCCGCGAGCGCCTCGACCTCCTTCTCGACGATGGCAGTTTCGTCGAGCTCGACCCATTCGTGACTCATCGCACCGTCGGGTTCGGTCTCGAGGACCGGAAGATCCCCGGCGATGGCGTCGTGACCGGCCACGGTACGATTCATGGGCGCCCGGTCTTCGTCTTCAGTCAGGACTTCACCGTGTTCGGCGGTTCGCTCTCGGAAGCGCACGCCGAAAAAATCGTCAAGGTGATGGACCTCGCGATGAAGACGGGAGCTCCGATCATCGGTCTGAACGACTCGGGCGGGGCACGCATCCAGGAAGGCGTCGTCAGCCTGGGCGGGTACGCGGACATCTTCCTCAAGAACACGCTGGCATCTGGGCTGGTGCCTCAGATCAGCGCCGTCCTGGGCCCGTGCGCGGGTGGCGCGGTGTACTCGCCCGCAATCACGGATTTCGTCTACATGGTGCGTGGCACGAGCTTCATGTTCGTGACCGGGCCCAACGTGGTGAAGTCGGTGACGCACGAGGACGTGGACATGGAGCGACTCGGCGGCGCCGATGTTCACGCGAGCACGTCCGGCGTCGCACACTTCGCGTGCGACAGCGAACCGGAATGCCTCGCGTCGATCCGGGACCTCTTACGCTATATCCCCTCGAACAACCGGGAGGACCCGCCTCGCCGGAGCACTGCGGATCCCTTCGACCGTGCCGACGAGGCGCTGCTGGACGTGGTGCCGGACGACCCTTCGCAGCCGTACGACATGCGC
>DATMSC010000209.1:0-2118 GCA_035565595.1 Longimicrobiales bacterium
CGCATTGAAGCTCTGCGAACCGCCGGACACCTGCATAACCGCGAGCGTCTTTCCCTGCGTCGGGCGCACGGCGCCCTCGGACAGCGGGATCCAGTCGATCTGCGTCTTCATCAGGCCGGTCATGGCGCCGTGCCGCTCCGGGGAGGACCAGACCATGCCCTCGCACCAGGCCACCAGATCGCGCAGCTCGCGCACCTTCGGGTGGCTGGCATCGACGCCGTCGTCGACCAGCGGCAGGCCTGAGGGGTTGAAGAACCGGACCTCCGCCCCGAGCGCTGTGAGAATGCGACCGGCCTCCTCGGCCGACAGTCGGCTGAACGATCGCGCCCGGAGCGAGCCGTAGAGGATCAGGATGCGGGGCGGATGCGTGCTGATGGCAGGCGACATCAGCCGGTCGTGGTCGATTGCGGCGAAACTCGTCTCGTCGAGCTGCGGTGTGGTCAGATCGGTCAGTGTGTCAGGCAATCCGGTTTCCCTCGGCGTCGATGATCAATTGGCCGTCCTCCTTGGCGAGCGGACCCGGAGGGAGCGTCTCGAGCAGATCGAGGACAGTCTCGGACGGGCGGCAGAGCCTGACGCCCTTCGGCGTACAAACGATCGGGCGGTTCACGAGGATCGGGTGGCGCGTCATGGCGTCCAGCAATGCCTCGTCGGAGACGTCCGGCGCGGTGAGCCCCAACTCCTCGGCCGGGGAACGCTTGACCCGGAGTGCCTGGCGCACCGTGATCCCGGCGGCGGAGAACAGCGCCAGAAGCTGCGGGCGCGTCCAGCCCTCCTTCAGATAGTCGATTACGGTCGGCTCGTATCCAGCCGCCTGGATGATGCCGAGCACGTTGCGGGACGTGCCACAGTCGGGATTGTGGTGGATGACGACCGGGAAGGTACTCATGCAGGGAACCTCTCGCGTGTCCGGTTCGCAATGGCGACGAGGCTCAGCATCACCGGTACCTCGACCAGCACCCCCACCACGGTGGCCAGCGCCGCACCGGAGTTCAGTCCGAAAAGTCCGATCGCTACGGCGACCGCGAGCTCGAAGAAGTTCGACGTGCCGATCAGCGCGCAGGGCGCGGCGACCCGATGGGGCACGGCCCACAGCCAGGCCCATCCATATCCAAGGGCGAAGATGCCGTAGGACTGGATGACGATCGGGACTGCGATCAGCGCGATCAGCAGCGGTTGCGCGAGGATCACCGGCCCCTGGAAACCGAAGAGCAGCACCACGGTCACCAGCAGCCCGACCACCGAGGCCGGCTTGATCCGCGCCGTGAACGCGGTCACCGCGGCCTCGTCGCCTTTCGCGATCAGCGCCCGGCGCGTCAGGAGACCCGCAATCAGGGGAATGATGATGTAGAGGACGACCGACAGGATCAGCGTCTCCCACGGGACTCTGATGTCGGTCACGCCCAGAAGGAAGGCCACGATGGGGGCGAATGCCACGACCATGATCAGGTCGTTCACGGAGACCTGCACCAGCGTGTAGTTGGGATCGCCCTTCGTCAGCTGTGACCAGACAAAGACCATCGCCGTGCAGGGCGCCGCCCCTAGCAGGATCAGCCCGGCGATGTATTCCGGCGCGCGCTCCGGGTCGATCAGTCCGGCGAAGACGTGGTTGAAGAACAGCACTGCCAGCGCCGCCATGCTGAAGGGCTTGATCAGCCAGTTCACGGCAAGCGTGATCACGAGGCCCTTCGGGCGCTGTCCCACCGCCTTCAGCGAGCGCAGATCCACTGCGATCATCATCGGATAGACCATTGCCCAGATCAGGACGGCGACGACGAGGTTGACCGAGGCGACCTCCAGCGCGGCCAGCGCGCCGAAGAGCCCCGGCGCGAGGTTGCCAAGGACGAGCCCGGCCAGGATGCACAGCGCGACCCAGAGGGTCAGCCAACGTTCGAACAGGCTCATGAAATCTCCTTCTCGTCAGGCACGCAGCAGACCGCAGCGGATGGGGCGGTCAGCGTGCCGATAAAGTCGGCCAGCGGTTCCAGCGCGGCGGGGTTCAGCGCGTAGCAGATGCGCGGACCGGATATCTCGCCCGTGATGACCCCGGCAGCCTTCAGGATGCGCAGGTGCTCGGATACCGTGGACTGCGCTAGGCCGACAGCGCCCACGATGTCG
>DATMSC010000210.1:0-2166 GCA_035565595.1 Longimicrobiales bacterium
CAGCTCGAGGATCTTCGCCTCGGCCTCGCTCTTGTCGGGCCCCTGCGAGGGCACGTGGAAGAACGGGATGCCGAACGTGCGGACGTCCTCGGCGGTGTTGGTGTGGTTCGAGATCACCATCGGGATGGTCACCGGCAGCTCGCCGCGGCGGTGACGCCACAGCAGCTCGAGCAGGCAATGGTCGCTCGTGGAGACCAGGATCGCCATCCGCTTCGGGATGGACTGGTCGGTGAGCGTCCACTCCACCCCGAGCGGCTTGAGCGTCTTGGCCAGGTCGGCCTCGATCTCGTCGATCGCGGCGGCGAGGTCGGGGCGGTGGAACACCACCCGCTGGAAGAACGCGCCCCCCTCGGGGTTGTCGGAGTACTGATCGAGCGTGACGATGTTGCCCTTGTTGCGGGTGACGAGGCCCGTGACGGCGGCGACCAGGCCGGGCTGGTCGGGGCCGTGCACGATCAGGCACGCGTGGTCGCGCTTCGGTTCGATGTGCGGGGACATTCTCGGATGCTCCTCGGACGAAGACTCGGGACGGGTCAAGCCTGTGCGGCCAGGTACTCGCGCACCCACTCCGACGTGGCGAGCAGGCCGCCGAACGTGTAGAAGTGCAGCTTCACGTCACCGTAACCGGTCGCTGAGCCCGCCGAGGCGTCGGCCAGCAGCCCGGACAGGTCGGTGACGAACTTGTCGGGACCGGCCGTGCCCATGAGGTTGGTCAGGCTGAACCCGTACTTCTTCACGATCATCGCGTTCGCGCCGATGCCGAACCGGCGCGCGAAGCCGAGCAGGCGCTTGATGCCGGCCGGGCCCGGGGTGCCGATGCGGATCTGCGTGTCGATGCCGCGGTCGCGGACGCCCTTGATCCACGTGAGCACCGGGTCGGTGTCGAACGCGAACTGGGTGAGGATCACCGCGTCCAGGCCCTGCTCCTTGAGCGAGGCGGACTTGTCCTCGAGGTGGCGCCACAGCACGTCGTTCTTGATGTCGGGGTGGCCCTCGGGGTAGCCGGCGATCGAGACCTCGCGCACGCCGTACTTCTGGAGCAGGCCGGTGCGGATGACGCTCAGCGAGTCCGGGTACGGACCCTCCGGCTCGGTCGGGTCGCCGCCCACGGCGAAGACGTGCTCGGTCGCGCCGACCTCCTGCAGACGGCCGAGGAACTCCTCGAGCTGGTCCTGGCTCTTCAGGCGCCGGGCGGAGATGTGCGGGACCGGGACGAATCCGAGGTCCTTGACCGCCTTCGCGGCGGTCACGCGCATGTCGAGATCCTCGTTGCCGAGGAATGTGACGTTGATCTTCGTTCCCTGCGGGATCGAGTGCGCGGCCTCTTGGAGTCCCGGCACGTCCTTCCCGGTCATCTCCAGCGAGAACCCGCTCACGAGCTCGCGAGCGGCTGCCTTGTTCTGGGCGGGGGTGATGGTGGCCACTGTGAGGTCCGTTCCTCTCGGGTAGCGCCGCGGCGATGCGGTCGTTGTCAGATTACCTATGACCATAGGGAATGTCCATAGGTATGCGCTTGGATACTTTCCATTGAGCGGATGCCGCGCTCTTCCGACACGCGGAAGACGCGTTGCCCGAGGCGGGCTTCCATCGTGTGGAAGCCGCCGTTGAGTGCGCTCGTCGCCCGCCGTGATCGTGGGGCCCGGTAGACGCGATCACCGAGGACCGCGTCGCGAAGGGACGGACGCCCTATGAAAGCGATGGCCATCCACTACGGACGGCTGCTTCTCTCATCGTTGATCCTGTTCGTCGTCGTGCTGACGGTGCTCTTCCTGCTGCTGGAGATCGCCCCCGGCGACCCGATCCAGAACTTCGTGGGAGACGTGCCGATCTCGCCGGCGTTCGAAGCGCAGATCGTCGCCGCGTTCGGTCTCGACCGGCCGCTGTGGGAGAGATACCTGGTCTACCTCGGGAACGTGTTCCGAGGTGAGCTCGGCTACTCGTTCGGGACGAACGAGCCCGTGCTCGAACTCATCCTGAACCGCGCAGGCAACACGCTCGCGATCGCCGTCCCCGCGTTCATCATCTCGACGACGCTCGGCATCGTGCTCGGTGCGATCGCGGCGCGCACGCGCAAGCGGTGGCTCGACGGCGGCATCTCGGCCGGCGCGGTCGCCCTCTTCTCGGTGCCGAACTTCTGGCTCGGCATGCTCCTGATCATCGTGTTCT
>DATMSC010000211.1:0-2243 GCA_035565595.1 Longimicrobiales bacterium
ACTCCGGGATCTCCTCGGCAGGGACGTTCATGAGGAGCGCGGCATCCAGCTCGGGCCAGATCGGGCGGCGATCGGCCTCATTGACGACGGGAAACGCGTCGGCAGGTGCGAGGACGATGGCGTCCAGGCCTTGCTGGGCCAGCGCGCGTTCCAGCGCCTGGCCATTTTCACGCTCCGGCGTGATGATCGCGATGCGGGCCGGCGGAAGCACTTCGACCAGGACGCCGGCCCGGCGGCTGGCGGTCGCGACATCGAGCGTCGTTTCGACTTCGATTTCGTGGAGGACGGTGCCGGGCTCGGACTCGAGGAGCGGGGCCTCGACGCCGTTCGCCCCCGGCCGGAGCTCCTGGGGCCACTCGTCGACCACCTCGCCGTTGCGCAGGATGCGCACCGTGGCGTCAATCGGGTCGGTGCACTCGCAGCGTACAGTGGCACGCAGCCGCGCCGGTTCGTCCTGTCGCAGGCGCGCCGGCGCCTCGATCCGTTCGATGAAGATGGTGGCCAGCGGCGCTGTCGCCAGCGTCATGACGTCGACGGACACACCGCGAGCGCGCAGCATTTGCATGGCCGAGCCGTCCACCCACCCCATCTGTCCATCACCAGCGGTCAGGACGATCCTGCCCGTGCCACCGGGCGGAATCATCGCCGCGGCCAGGGCGAGAGCGCCGTCGACGTCCGCGGCGCCTCTGGCCGTCGGAGTCGACGCCGGCCCGCCACCCGTGCGGCGTGGTGACGCGTCACCGATGTCGGCGGTGACCCGACCGCTGCCGACCGCATTGACAGCGCCGACGCTCCAACCGGCACCTGCAGGTACGAGGTCGTCTCCTGCCCGTTCAGCGTCTGGTCGAGTCGGGTCGTCTGCGAGCGCGACCACCACAGCGTAGGCCTCGCGATTGGCGGTCGGGAGTGGCAGTCGCGCCAGTCCGAAAGCGAGCAGTGAGAGCGCACAGATTCGAAGCGCGAGGATGGCACGGCGTCGCCCGGCCAGCGGGGCGCCGCGCGCCAATGCGGCGCGCAGGAGGAACCGCTCGGTCGTGAGCCCGGCAAGGAGCCCTTCCAGGATCAGCGTGACGATCGCCGCGACAATGAGCCACTTCCACCATGGCCGCGACCCCGCGACATCCGACGCGGCCCGGGCGTCAGCCATACCGCCCACGCCCGCCGACGCGTACTCCTGGGCAGCGCCGACCGGCGCGTCCGCGTGCACGGCAATGTGCACCGTCGAATCGCCGGCGAGGAGAGTGTACAAGCCGGCGCGATCGGGGGTGAAGGAAAGCGCGGTGCCGGCCGGCAGCGGCGCCGTCGGGTCATTGGTCGAGGGCTCCGCCCGGGCGATCTCGCCGCCATCGGGATCGAGGATGCGCCAGGCCGCGCGGGCGACACTGTGGTCCAGCTCGCACGGCTGCCCCGCCCGGCAGGGGTCTGCGACCTGGCGGCCGACTTCCGGTACCACCCATTCGATCAGGTTGGCGACGAACGCGGGAAAGCCGAGACGCTGCGGCCAGTTGGAGTCCCGGAACGCGAAGGCGATGAAGACCTCGCGCCCGGCGTTCGTGGTCCGCGCCTGGATCAGGGGTACGCCGCCGGACTCGAGCAGCACGTCGGCGCCCGGAATCCGAGGCAGCGGACGGGCGACATGGACCCGCACCTCGGCCAGCCCGGCCGACCGGGCAAGCGGGTGGTCGGTCCTCCAGCCGTCCGGGCGCCGGTCCCCGAGCGAGTCGGGCGCCGCTGCCGACGTGCCGGGCGCGACGCCGAGCCAGAGGGTGCTCGTTCCTACCGGCGCGTCGGGAACGACGCCATCGAGCACGACCAGATCGTAGTCAGCCGCGTCATCGGGGAGGGCGTTCGCGCGCTCGACGACGACGCCGTCGACCGCTTCAAGTGCGCGCTCGAGCACGAAGTTGCCGCTTCCGACGTACAGCACCCTCGCGATGCGGACCGCGTCCTTGATGACGAAGTGGGCCACGTCGTCGAACACTGGGCCGGAATCGACGACGCGCAGCTCCACCACGCCTGCGCCGGGGAAGTCCAGCTCGGCCTGGAACGGCACGCCCGTCGACTCGCCGACGACCACTTCCCAGGCGGCCCATTGGAGAGGGCGGCTCGTGCCGGTGGGCTGGAAAGCGACCCGGAGCTCTGCCACACCGGCGTCGCTGCCCGGCGAGCGGTTCACGATCCGCCCTGTCAGCCGCCACCGACCGGGAGTGTCGGCCGGGGCCAGCCGGACCCCGGCGAGCGCG
>DATMSC010000212.1:0-2516 GCA_035565595.1 Longimicrobiales bacterium
CCGCGACGAGTCGATGTTCAATCACCGCCCCTTCCTCGTCCTCGCCGATCACCTGACGAACCACGGCATCGCCGTGCTCCGCTGGGACGATCGCGGCGTCGGCGGTTCCGAGGGTGACTTCTCCACGGCAACCTCGCGTGACTTCGCCGCTGACGCGGAAGCCGCCTTCGAGTACCTGCGTCGGAGGCCGGAGGTCGCCAGCGACGCCGTGGGCCTGGCAGGCCACTCGGAGGGCGGCATCGTCGCGGGGATGGTAGCGGCCAGGCGCAGCGATGTTGCCTTCCTGATCCTGCTCGCGGGCCCCGGCCTTCCCGGTGAGGAGATCCTCTACATGCAGGGCCGGGCGATCGGGCGGGCGATGGGCGCTTCAGAGGACGCGATACGCCTCAATTACGAGATCCAGCGCGCGACGTTCGACGTCCTTCGCACGGAGCCGGATCCCGCGCGCGCCCGTGCAGGCGTCGAAGAAGTGCTTCGCCGCATATTCGACGAAACGACGCCGGCGGAACGGGCGCCACTCGGCATTCCCGCTGGCGCTGAAGAGGCGTGGGTCCAGGCGCAGCTCGCCGCCGTGACGTCGCCCTGGTTCCGGTTCTTTCTCGGCTACGACCCCCGCGACGACCTGCGGAGGATCGACCCGAGCGTACCGGTGCTCGCGATGATCGGAGACCGCGACCTGCAGGTGCCGGCGGAGCCGAATCTGGCCGCGATCAGGGAGGCAATGGATCGCCACGCGGACCGCCTCACTACCATCGTACAACCCGGGCTGAACCATCTCTTCCAGACCGCCGCGACCGGGACGCCTGCGGAATACGCTCTGATCGACGAGACCTTCTCGCCCGTGGCGATGGACGCGATCGCGACCTGGATCCGGACCGTGACCGCGGCCCCGCGCTGATACCCTCCGCTTCCGCGCAACCCTCACCAGGGGAGACCGCCAATGACCGAACACATAGCGAGCCGCCTCCGGCACCGGGACGGCCGCAGTCGCCTCGAGCGGGGAACCCGATCCAGAACGATGCAGGGTGGGCGCACGGTCGTCGCGCTCGTGGCGGCGATTCTCGCGGCGCTCGCCATCGCGCGGCCTGCATCCGCGAGGCAGGAAGACGACGGCTTCGTCACGCTGTTCGACGGGGCGGGGCTGGACGGCTGGGTCGTCGAAAACACGGAAGCCGGGAACATCGCCGTTCGCGACAGCGTCATCGTCGTGGCGGAGCCAGGAGGATGGCTGCGGTCCGCCGAGCAGTACGCCAACTTCCGGCTGGCACTGGAGTTCCGCCTCGCTACCGACGGCGCCGACAGCGGCTTATTCCTTCGCGCCGCGACGACCGGCGGTTTCGGTCGCGGTTGGCCCAATCGGAGCTACCAGATCCAGCTTCGGGACATGCACCAGCCCTCCCGGGTCCTCCCGCTCGGCGAGATCTACCGGCACGGGATGCCCCAGGGTGACGTCGAGTACAATGCGGCAGTAGTGGACGCCCGCTACCGTGGCGCCGGTGAATGGCACGAGCTCGAGGTCGAGGTGGTCGGCGACGTGCTAACCGTATGGCTCGGTGGGGAGGTGATCACGCGGGCGCAGGGGATTGCGAATCCGGTCGGCTACATCGGGTTCCAGGCGGAGTCCGGATCCGTCGAGTACCGGAACGTCCGCATCCGCCGACTCGAGTGATACACTCCGCCTGACCCGACGGCGTGGCTCGGGCCCCGCTACGCGTCCGGGACGTTGCGCTCGAGCTCGTCCAGCCAGACCGCGGCTTCCGCATCGCTCGGCGCGCGCCAGTCGCCGCGCGGCGAGAGGGAGCCGCCCGATCCGACCTTGGGGCCGTTCGGCATTGCCGAACGCTTGAACTGGCTCTGTTCGAAGAAGCGGCGCACGAACACGCCCAGCCACTTCCGGATCGTCGGCAGGTCGTACGCCACTCGCCGGTGGGGCGGAATCAGCGCCGGCCACTCCCCGTGATCGATGTCTCCCCAGGCGTGCAGCGCGAGGAACGCGACCTTGCTGGGCCGGTACCCGAACCGGGTCAGGTAGTACAGATTGAAATCCTGCAGCGCGTAGGGGCCGACGATCGCCTCCGTGCTCTGGATCGCGGTCCCGTTCTCCCCCGTAGCGGGGACCAGCTCGGGCGAAATCTCCGTTTCCAGGATCGAAAGCAGCGTCTCGCTCGTGCGCGCGTCGAACTGCGCCGAAGAAACGACCCACCGGATCAGGTACTGGATGAGCGTCTTCGGCACCGACGCGTTCACGTTGTAGTGCGACATCTGGTCGCCGACGCCGTACGTGCACCACCCGAGCGCCAGCTCGCTCAGGTCGCCGGTTCCGACGACGAGCGCGTTGTGCATGTTCGCCAGCCGGAACAGGTGCGAGGTCCGTTCACCCGCCTGCACGTTCTCGAATGTCACGTCATAGACGTGTTCGCCACGGGCATACGGATGCCCGATGTCGCGCAGCATCTGCAGCGCGGATGGGCGAATGTCGATCTCGCCGGCGGTAACACCCAGCGATTCCATGAGTC
>DATMSC010000213.1:0-6519 GCA_035565595.1 Longimicrobiales bacterium
CCACGCGGTCACCCGTGTAGAGGGGGATGCCAACGACCGTGCGGCCATCCGCCAGCGTGAACTCCCAGGCCGACCATTGCTGCTCGTACTGGGCGTTCGGCTCGACGAGCTTCTCGATGACCCGGCCCAGGTTGAACGACCGGTTGGGGATCGAAGTGAGATCCGGACCGAAGTCGCTCCCGAACTGGTTCATGCGATGGCAATTCGCGCACCCCGCCGCGAAGAACACGTTGAGCCCGGCTTCGAAGTTGCGGCCATTCTGGATCGGCTGCACGGCCTGTTGCAGCGACTGCCGCGTCCACTGCTGGCCCGGTCCGCGCGGACCCGTGACCGCGAAGCCAGGTTCGGACACGAAGGTCCGGCCCGTGATGTCCTCGACGGCCACCCGGTGCTCGGGGAGCGTGTTGCGGAGCGCCTCCGCGTACATGTCCGCCACGTGGCCGGAGTAGCTCGCGCCGCCGCGGAACTCCCGCGCCGAGTTGAGGAAAGTGAAGTAGTCGCGCCGCAGCGACTCCGTCCACCCCTCGCGATGCGAGCGCAGCGCCCAGGCGATCCCCAGGGCCTCGCTCGGCGGCGGGTTCTCGATGATCGCCAGCGGGTTCTGGCCGTAGTTGTTGCTGCGGAGCATGCGAGCGTACTGATAGAACGACGGAGCCGTGCGCTGCGCGGAGGCCAGGTCGTTCATCAGCGCGACGGCCTTCGGCGTGACCTGATCATCGCGCAGGTGGACGAGGACGCGGACGAACTCGCTGTTGACCCGCACGTCCCCGCTTGCATCCGGGAAGTACTGGTTGAGCGCCTGCGCGATCTGGACCCGCTCCGCCTCCGTCGGGTCGCCGAGCCGCAGGAACACGAGGCCGAACGCGCGGAGCGCGCCGACCTTCTGATCGGCCGTGAGCTGCGCCCAGGGCAGATCCAGGAGCGCACGGGTGGCGGCCTCACGGTGCTCGGGCCCGCCAACGCGAGCCAGCGCGACCATCGCCGCGATCCTGGCCTGCGGATTCGTCTCGTTCAGCGCGCGATCCACCCACTGCGAGACCGGCTGCCACTCGATCGCAACACGCGCAGCGTTGCGGAGGAACCGGTCAGAGCTCGAGAGGTGCGGCCAGGCGGCGTCGACGGCCGCCGGGTTCTGCACGCCGTGGAAGGCCTCGAGCTGGCGCCGCTGCTCACGCGCCTGGCGCGCCGCGGCATTGTCCGGCGGAGGCGCCGGTTCAGTCGACTGATTGCCCTTGTAAACCACACGCCACAGGTCGCCCTGCGTGTTGCGGCCGCCGGTCAGGAAGTACATGTGACCGTCGGCGCCGATCTCCGCGTCGGTCACCTGGAGCGAGTTGTTGATCTCGTGATTGCCCGCGACGAACTCCTCGAGCTCACCCGTATAGGTCGAGCCGTTGGGCGTGAGGTGGATCGCGAAGATCGTGCTGTACGTCCAGTCGAGCGCGTAGATCGCGTTCTGGTAGCGGGCCGGGAACGCCGCGCCGGCGCCGGAGATGACGCCCGTCGGCGAGCCGGGGCCGACGTTCACGACGGCGCCCCACGTGTCTTCGTAGTAGTCCGGGTGCTTGCCGGAGCCGTTGCGCCACCCGAAGTCGGCGCCGCTGACCACGTGATTGATACGCGTCGGGCGGTACCACGGCGTCGCCATGTCGTACTCGAGATCCGAGTCGTACGTGAAGAGCTCGCCGTGCGCGTTGATCGCCAGACCGTAGGAGTTGCGGAAGCCCATGGAAACGACCCGCGGATCCGAGCCGTCCGGGTTCACGCGAATGACGTAACCGCCGGGCAGCGGGCGCCCGCGGGCGTGGCCGCGCGCGTCGGGCATGCGCGGCGTGAGCTGGTCCTCCTCCCAGCCGGACTGCGTGGTCGACACCGGCGCCGAGAAGCGGCCATCGTTGCCGGCGACGATGTACAGCCCCTGCCCGTCTTCGGTGACGATCACGTCGTGGTTGCCGTGCTCGCCGCCGCCGACCGAGATGCCGAGGTGCTCGACACTGTCGAACTCGCCGTCACCGTCCGAATCGGTGATCCGGTACAGCCCGGCATTCTCCGCGTTGTTCGAGTTGCGGTTGCCGTAGAGCGCGCCGAAGGCGTACGTCATCCCCTGGAAACCGGTCACGTCGAGGTCGAGACGCGTGACCGACTCCACGACCGGATTGTCGATGTCGCCACCGATACGGATCCGGTACACGCCGGCGTTGCCCTGGTCCGACGCGTACAGGCTGCCGTCGGGTCCGACCGCGAGCGAAACCCATGACCCCTGCTCCTCGAGCGGGATCGTGTACACGTGCTGGACCTGGAATCCCGGCGCGACTACTTCGACACGTTCCGGCTGTTCCGGAATCGGGTCATCCACCGCTGCGCCGCAGCCGGCCGCGCCTCCGATGGCCCCCGCGAGCAACATCAATCCAAGTCGTTTCATCCGAATCTCCCGTGTTTGGGTTGGGTACCGCGTTGCGACCTCACGACGTCACCGGAAAGCGTCTCCGTGCGCCCCGCGTCGGACGAGGAACCGCAGGGCGCGTAACCGACGGCGCCCAACGGGGTCTCCATCCGGCATTCGACATCCCTGCACGGATCGCGGCCGTGCCGCTCACCGCCGGGCAACCGCCCCGGTGAGGTGACTTCGTTGCACGCGCCGCCCGGATCCTCACTCCTCGATGTGATAGCAGTGTTCAATACTTGGCTCTCGAACGCCCGGCGTCAAGAGGGTCGACCAGAATTTCTTGCACGAACCACCCTGCAACTCCTTCAGACTCCGGGTTTCGGCACGCCGGACCCCGGGGTGCCGCGGCCGCGTTGCCCGTGCCCGACGGCACGCGTATACATCCCGAATGACGGCACGGCGCAGACACTCCGGGCTGAGGATCGCGTTGCTGGATTCATGGCACCGGGCGACGGCCCTCGGTTCCGGCACCGCGACATCCATTCGGCTCTTCTCGCAGGCGCTCGCGGCGCACGGCCACGACGTCACTGTCGTTTCGCCAGCCCGGACGGGTTGGCCCATGACCGCGAGGCGTCTTCTCTTCAACGCCAGGCTCCGTCTCGCGAACCGGGTCTCCGGCTACGACCTCGTCATCGGCTTCGACATCGATGGCGTCTTCCTCGACCGGCGCGGCCCGCCGCCATTCGTTCTGTGCCTCAAGGGTGTCGCTGCCGACGAGGCCCGATTCGAACGCGGACGTCCTCGCCTGGCGCTCCGGACCATTGCGGCGATCGAGGCGCACAACGCCCGTCGAGCCGACCTGGTCGTGGTGCCCAGCGAATACAGCGCCCGGATCGCATCGGCAGCCTACGATCTGCCGGCACGCGCGATCGAGGTGGTACCGGAAGGGATCGACCTGGCGCCATGGAAAGAGCTGCGGCGCTCGCCACCGCCTCGGGACGACCCGCATCCCACGATTCTGACCGTCGCCCGCCAGTACCCGCGGAAAGATACCCGAACGCTTCTCGACGCCATGCCGCGCGTACTGGCCGACATCCCGACGGCGAGGCTGCGCGTCGTCGGAGGCGGGCCGGAGCTGGAAGCGCTGCGCGCGCACGCCGACGGGCTCGGCATCGGCCGCAGCGTCGAATTCCTCGGCGCCGTAGCGGACGACGCCGAGGTCCGGCGCGAGTACTTTCGCGCCGACGTCTTCTGTCTCCCCACGCGCCAGGAGGGATTCGGGATCGTCCTGCTCGAGGCGATGGCAGCCGGCGTGCCGATCGTGACGACGACCGCGGGCGCGGTGCCCGAAGTCGTGCGGGATGGGAGGGACGGCCTCCTGGTACCGCCGGGCCAACCCGACGCGTTGGCCGACGCCCTGCTCCGGCTCCTCGGCGACGCGCCACTGGCCCGGTCGCTGGCGGCTTCCGGGCTCGATCGGGTGCGGCGATTCGAGATACTGGCCGTGACCGGCGAATTCCTCGGGCGCGTGTTGCCGCGGGTCGGCGCCGGTTAGCTCGATTGCCTGATCGATACCCGCCGTCAGGTTGCCCCGCCGGCGCCCACAGACGCGCTCTCTAGCGCCCGTAAAAGGCGCGTATCTCTTCGCGGAGCGATTCCCACGTCCCGAAGGATGCCGGAGCGGCAGGCAGCGACTCGATGAGGTATCTGCCGTAAGATCGCCCCGCGATCCGGGCGTCGAGAATGACGACGACGCCCCGATCCCGCCTGGTGCGGATCAGCCTGCCGAATCCCTGCTTGAGGCGCAGGGCGGCATGAGGGAGCATGTATTCGCGGAAGCTGTTCCCGCCGTTCGCTTCGATGTATTCGATCCGGGTAGCGGTGAGCGGCTCGGTCGGCACCCTGAACGGGATCTTGGTCACGATGAGCCCCCGCAGCGGCTCACCCGGTACGTCGACACCTTCCCAGAATGACGCAACGCCCAGGAGTATCCCGCGGCCACTGGCAGCGAAGGCGTCGAGGAGACGGGCGCGTGAATTCTCACCCTGGACGAAGACCGGCCATTTCTCCGTGGCTCCATCGCTCCGCAGCCTCGCCGCCACGTCGATCAGGGAGCGGTAAGACGTGAACAGGACGAGCAGGCCGCCATCCGTGATCTCCGCCATCTCACGAATGACTCTCGCTGTCGCTTCGTCGTGAATCGCCGCCGCCTCACCCCGGGGCTCGGGCAGGTCCGTGGGTACAGCGATCATGGAAGACGACTCGTAGTCGAAGGGCGACTCGAAGACGGATTCGCTGAGCTTCACCCCGCCCGTGGTGAGCCCCAGCCGGTCGCGTGTGAATCCGAAGCCTGCGGAAGTCGTGAGCGTGGCCGACGTCAGGATGACGGTGTCCACGCGGTCGAACAGTTCCTGTCGCAGTAGCCCGGAAACCTCGACCGGCGCGGCCCGAACCAGGACGTTGGCGGACGGTCCATGGCCTCGCCGTTCGACCCAGCGCACGACCGGTACGGCCGCGTCGTGGCCGGGGCGCAGCGCGATCCCGAGCCCGTGGGCCGCGTTCTCGAGCCGCCCCACGACGCCAGCCAGCTCGAGAGTGTATTCCTCGAGTGCCCGGGCCCACTCGGCGTCCAGTCGGATGCGCTCGCGCAGCGAACCGATGCCGCGCGCGAGTCGCTCCAGCGCCACGACCAGTGAATCGGCGAGCGGCTCGACCGTGCCCGACCACACCGGTGATCCTTCGATATGCTCGTCCAGCCGGACAACTCCCTCTTCTTCCAAACCCGAGAGCGTGGAGAGGGCGTCGAACAGTTGCCCCGTAATCTCCCGGGCACGTTCGATGTCTGGCCGCAGCTCGGCGTTGATGTGACGCAGCGCGTCCCGGGCCACGAGATCGTCTGGCGAAGAACCGAGTCGTCTGGAAATCGAGGCAAGGATGCCCCTGCCCCGCCGGTCGAGTCGCCCCAGGATGCGCAGCACGCCGGAACGCGAAACGCCGGCGCCCAGGTGCTCGGTCGCGGTGTCCTCGATGTTGTGAGCCTCGTCCAGCACGAGCCGGCGGTACGGAGGGAGTACCGCAGGCCCCGTGTAGTTGCCCTGGGCCCGCCGCACGGCCAGGTCGCTGAAGAGGAGGTGGTGGTTCACGACGAGGATGTCGGCAGCGGCCGCGTCCCGGCGGGCGCGCTGGTAGAAGCAGCTCCGGTAATGCGGGCAGCGTGTACGCATGCACGCGTCCGAATCGCTCATGACCTCGTCCCACGTCGCCGCCGACGGCGTAAAGGGCAGGTCCTGGAGCGAGCCGTCGCCCGTCGACCGGATCCACTCCAGGATCGCGTCGAGCTCGGCGCGCGGGCCGTCGTCCAGGAGCGTCAGAGCCGATTCCGCTGCGAGCCTCGCCCGACGGATGGAGACGTAGTTGTTGCGGCCCTTGACGAGCGCGAACGAAAACGGCACGCCCAGCATCCGCCGAAGGAGCGGCAGGTCCTTCGCCACGAGCTGTTCCTGGAGATTGATCGTGTTCGTCGACACGATCGTGCGCTCCTTGTTCGCCGCAGCCCACGCGATCGCCGGCACGAGGTAGGCTACCGACTTCCCGGTTCCCGTCCCGGCTTCTGCCAGCAGCACACCGCCCCGATTGTACGCGCGCACTACCGCCGCCGCGAAATCGCGCTGCGACGGCCGATCCTCGTAGGCATCGTGCTCCCGTGAAAGGGGTCCGCCGGGCGCCAGCAATGCCGCGATTCCGGCTTCCTCCAGGATCTCGTAGCTGCGCGGGACCGCCGGTTCGACGACGACGTACAGCTCGCTCGCCCGGTTGTCCGTGATCGCCATCCCGACGCCGCGCTCGTAGAGGGATGCGGCAACGGCCAGGTCGGCATCCGATGGCTCCAGCTCGCCGGATGGATGATTGTGGATCAGGAGCATCCCGGCCGCTGCATCGGCTGCCGCGGCCAGGACCGCGCTCCGGTGCCCGCGCGCCACGACTCTCGGCTCGGTCACATCCCCGTCGTCTCCCACCCGGGCGAGGAAGCAGACTTCGTTGCCATTCGCGCGATCGATCTCCGATCGCACCGTCGCGGCGGCGTCGGCGGCCAGGCGCAGTTCACGTATCATGGGCGGAATATACGGCGAGGG
>DATMSC010000214.1:0-1751 GCA_035565595.1 Longimicrobiales bacterium
GGTGCTGCGCGCCAGGATGACAAGGGTTGTGAACTGCTGTGCTACGGCGCTGGAGGGCTCGACGCCGCCGGACAATGCCGCTTGTCCGGCGGCGTTTTCGCTGGTTCAATGCGGGCATTCGAATCGCCTCCCCACGAGAGGATGCCCTCATGCCCGCAACCGACAGACGCCCGAAAATTGCCATGATCGGCGCCGGCGGAACGAACTTCCCGCTGCGCCTGATGGGTGACCTGCTCAGCTTCCCGGCGCTCCAGCATGCCGAGTACGCGCTGATGGACATCGACGGCGGCCGAGCCGAGGCGACCGCGGCCGCGGCGCGGGAGGTCGCCGCGCACCACGGACTCTCACCGGAGATCACCGCGACGACCGACCGGCGGGCGGCGCTCGACGGCGCCAGCTACGTGATCGTCACCTTCCAGGTCGGCGGGCTGGAGGCGTACCGCCACGACGTCGAGATTCCCCGCCGGTACGGGCTCGACCAGACGGTCGGCGACACGCTCGGGCCGGGTGGCGTGTTCCGCTTCCTGCGCTCGGTGCCGGCCTACGACGCGATCGCGGCCGACATGCACGAGCTCTGCCCGGACGCGCTGCTCATCAACTATGCCAACCCGATGGCGATGGCCTGCTGGTACCTGTCGGCAAAGGGTATTCGCACAGTCGGGCTCTGCCACAGCGTGCAGGGAACATCGCGGATGCTCGCCCGGGCACTGGACGTGCCCTACGACGAGGTGACCTTCACCTGCGCCGGCATCAACCACCAGGCGTGGTTCCTCAGCTTCCGGCGCGGCGACGAGGACCTCTACCCGCGCCTGCGGGAGACGATGATCGACCGCCACCTGCGTCGCGGGGCGGGTGGCGCTTTGGCGCGTGACGCCGGCGACCACAGCGGCGCCGAGCGGGGCGACTCCGACTACGAGGGTGGGGCCGAGCGGGTGCGGACGGCGATCATGGAGGCGTTCGGGTACTTCCACACCGAGTCGAGCCACCACGCCAGTGAGTACACGCCGTGGTTCCGGAAGACGCCCGAGACGACAAAGGCGTTCATCGAGAACCGGTGGGACTACTACGAGATTTGCCGCTCGCGCGACTTCGGGTCGCAGACGGACGCGGTGCGGGAGAAGCTGCTGGGTGGCCTCGAGCGCTCGCTGGAGTACGGCGCGCTGATCGTGAACGCGGTGGAGACGAACGAGCCGACGGTGATCTACGGCAACGTGCCGAACGACGGCCTGATCCCGAACCTGCCGGATGGGTGCTGCGTCGAGGTGGCCTGCCTCGTCGATGCGAACGGCGTGCAGCCGACCCACGCGGGGCCACTTCCGGCGGGGTGCGCGGCGTTGAACCGGACGAACGTGAACGTGCAGGAGCTTGCCGTGGCGGCGGCGCTAGAGGGGGACCGGTCGAAGGTCTATCAGGCGATCGTGCTGGATCCGCTGACCGGGGCGGTGCTGACGCTGGATCAGGCCCGGAAGATGACGGACGAGTTGTTCGCGGCGCACGCGGACTCCCTGCCGGAGAAGCTGAAGCTGGTCAGTCCAACGGAAAAAGTGATCCGGTAGGCTCGCCTCTCCGTGGGCGAGCACGTAGCGGGCGCCAACGTCCGAGTTCATGTCATCCCGAGGAGAGGCCGAAGGTCGGCTCGGGATGACATGGATATCACCGGTCCGCGAGAGTCGACAGAATTCCCGGCGACGACCACCCGGAGAACAAGGCTCATCTTTGCCCACATTCCGAGGGTCGAGAGGAGAGGACGC
>DATMSC010000215.1:0-1512 GCA_035565595.1 Longimicrobiales bacterium
CGGCGATCCTCGTCCTGGACAACGGCTCGGGTGAAGTATTGGCCCATATCGGGTCGTCGGATTATCTCGACGCCTCGCGCCAGGGCGCCATAAATATGACGAGCGCGGTCCGTTCACCAGGGTCTACGCTCAAGCCCATCATCTATGGCCTCGCCTTCGAGGCGGGCCTCGCCCATCCGGAGACACTCATCGACGATCGCCCGATGCGTTTCGGTCTCTACGCTCCCAAGAACTTCGACGAGGGCTACCGGGGTTCGGTGACGATCCGCGAGGCGCTGCAGTATTCTCTCAACGTTCCGGCAGTGAAAGCTCTGAATGCGGTCGGGCCGGCTCGGCTGGTCGCGCGGTTGCAACGGGCGGATTTCACGCCAGAGCTTCCGGCTCATGAGGCGCCGAGCCTGGCCATCGCGCTTGGCGGAATCGGCCTCAGCCTGCGTGACCTGGCGAGCCTCTATTCGGGGCTTGCTCGCGGCGGAGACGTAGTTCCCCTGAAGCATCGTATCGAAACCGGCGATCAGAAGAAGGTGGCGGCGGGCCCGCAGCCGAAGCGGCTGCTGTCACCGGTGGCGGCCTGGTATGTGAGCGATATCCTGAAGGACGCTCCGGCCCCAGAGGGCGCGCTCGGCGGTCGGTTCGCCTACAAGACCGGTACGTCCTACGGCTACCGCGACGCGTGGGCGATTGGCTACGACCGGGCGCATACGGTGGCGGTCTGGGTCGGGCGTGCGGACGGCAGCTTGACGCCGGGACTCACGGGGCGTACAGCCGCCGCGCCGCTGCTGTTCGATGCGTTTCGCCGGCTGGGGCCGGAACGGGCTGCTCTTCCCCGACCACCCTCTGGCGTGCTAAATGTGACCGGCGCCGCACTTCCGCCACCACTCAAGCGCTTCGCCGAACCCGACGAGCAGCGCGCCGAGGCAGGACCTTACAAAGACCCGCCGGTGCTCATCTCTTTTCCTCCGGACCGATCTGATCTGGAGCTCTCGGAGCTTGATGATCTCATCGTGCTGAAGGCGGAAGGCGGTGCGCTGCCATTGACGTGGATGATCGACGGTCATCCCATCCCCTCAGAGCCGCATCGCCGCGAGGTCGTCTGGCAGCCGGAGGGACGCGGGTTCGTGAAGCTCACGGTAACCGACTCAAAGGGACGCGCTGACCGGGTGAGCATCCGGCTGCGCTGACCGAGCGGGAGGGATCGCCGGGAAACGCTGTCCGGTAAAAGCTGTCGGGTGTCTGGCCAACGTGCGCCTGTCCAAGGTAGGCTCTGGCGCAGGGACGTTGCGAGAAAGGCCGATGATCCTGGCGCCCCTCACGCGCATGCTCGTCGCACTGCTGGCTCTTGCTCTGCTCGCCGCATGCGAGCAGCGAGGCACGAGCAGGCTTCCAGAGCTTGGCGCCCGCATCGACGAGACCTCCGTTTCGGGCATTTCCGCTGGCGCCTACATGGCCGGCCAGTTTCAGCTCGCGCACGGCCGGGACGTGGTCGGTGCGGGGATCATCGCCGGTGGCCCG
>DATMSC010000216.1:0-3952 GCA_035565595.1 Longimicrobiales bacterium
TGGCGTTCGTCGAAAACGAAACGGATCGGCATGCCGGCCGCGCTGTCGTGAGGGAACAGCGTGGCGCGCGCGGCGCGTTCCCAGAGGCGCGCGGCGGCAACCACCGCTTCGTGGGCCTGGTCGGCGGAGATCCCAAATTCGGGATCGACCCGGGCGATGCGCCAGGGAAGCGGCGTAGCGCATGGCATGACAGAGCCTTCCGCCGAGTGGAACGCCGAGTCGACGGCAGCGATGGCATTCGCGACCGCGGCAGCGCGCTCGGCCGCGCCGGTATCCGGCCGGGCGCGGTAGAGCCAGAAGCCGAAGCCCAACAGTGCGCCGAGTGCAGCGAGATTGCCGATTCGGACCGACATGGGTCTGATTTCTGTGCAAGAATTGGTCGCCCCGAGAACGATAGTCGGCGATTCGGTCGTGGAAGGCAAGCGGGGTGTCTCAGTCGTGCTCGCGGCGGCCATCGCCGGCTACGATGACGTCGCTTACGGCCACGCTCTCATACGCCGCCAGGCGGCTTCGAGCGGGCCTCGCGGTGGCCTTGTGTCCCGAAAACGGCGGCACCATAATTCTCGTGACCTGTGACAACCCGTTGCCGACCGCCAGTCGCCTCGCCGTTCTCCCCCTAAACGATCCGGCGAGGCGAGCAGACGACTATGGGCCACGGACATCTCGACGAGGGCTCCCGTGGAGTAGCGGCTTCCGAAGATGTTGGCGAGAGGTAGCGCGAACGACCGGTTCAAGGCCCGCTGGAACACGTACGTTTCGCGGGCGACGGTTGCGGCGGTGGCCATCCACGCCGCGTTGCTGGCGTTCGGCCCGAGCTGGAAAGTGAACCCGCTCCCCATCGGTACTCCGGCGGACGTCATATATCTCGCCCGGGCGGGCTGGAACCTGCCGTCCGAGCCCGATATCGGTGCCGGGCCGCTCAACCCGGTCGCCAACTACGTCCCATCGGAAAACGAAGACGTCGACGACGGCCAGCTCGCCATTGGTGCCGTGGGCGGCGGCGAGGGCGACGCCACGGACGTGACGGAGATGCTACGGCAACGCCTGCTGGGCGGACCGCCGCTGCCGACAGTCACAGAGCCCCTACCGGAGCCCGAACCGGAGGATGCTCTGGAGGCGTCGATGTTCGATGGCGAAGACGGGCAGCCCACGACCATCGACAACGAGCCGACCACCACCGACTTCGAGAACCTCCTGGAGTTCAGTCCCCTGGATCTGGACCGGCTCTCCGCGCTCCAGCCCGAGATCGCGCTCGGCGGCTACTCGGCGTGGCCCCTGGTGCGCAACCCGTCCGAGGTCATGCGTTTCATGACCAGCACTTACGCGCAACGGCGCGTTGCGCCGGGGGCGACCGGGACGGTGAGCGTCACTGTCTGGATCGACGAGCACGGGTCGGTAGGGTGGGCCGAGATCAGCGAGTCCAGCGGTCGCGAGGACATGGACGAGCTTGCGCTCATGCTCTTCAACGAGATCGTGGCGTTCCGGCCGGCCCAGAGGGGCGGGGTCAACGTTCCGATCTCGGTCACGTTCTGGGTGAGCCTGCCATGGCTGCGCGGACTGCTCCCCTGATCCGTCGACCTGCGTCCCGGCGGATCCGTTTGGTTCACGGCGACCAGGGTCGTGCCGTGACCGTAGGCATGCTCGCTGTGGCGACCTTGATCGCCGCCGCGTGCGCGACGACGCCCGCGCCGCCCCCGGGCCCTCCCGTCTCGCCCACGGGCGTGGTCTTCGAGCCGGGTGTTCCGCCGGGGCAGACGCGCTTTTCGCAGGTCGCAGTCGTGTACATCTCCCAGGGGTACAACGACCGCGCGCTCGACCAGGCGCTCCAGGGGATCGCGTCCAATCCCCACAACCCGATCCACTTCTACCTCGCCGGGCTCGCCTACACGCGCCTGAGGCAGTACGCAGCGGCGGACTCGATGTTCGACCGGGCCGAGGAGATTTATCCGGCGTACGCTCTGGAGATCGAGCCGGAACGCGAGCGTGCCTGGGCGGTCGCCTTCAACGAAGGTCTGGAGGCGCACGTCGCCGGAAACGTCGAGGCCACGATCGAGGCGTGGAGGCGGGCAACCCAGATCTACGACATGCGCCCGGAGGCGCACAGGAATCTGGGCACGCTCCTGGCCGAGGTGGGCGAGTACGACGAAGCCATCCGCGTATTCCGGGCTGGTCTCGCCGGGCTCGAGCGAGCGCCGGTGTCACGTCTGCTCTCGCCCGAGGAGGAGAGTACGCGAGAACAGGCGCGCGTCACGATGAGCGAGAGCGTCACCGACCTGCTGCTCCTCGCCGAACGGTATGCCGAAGCGGAACCGCTGCTCCGATCGCGGATCGAACGCGACCCGGAGAACGTCGAACTCCGGACGCAACTCGCCTCGGCCCTGACCGGTCAGGGCCGCCACGACGAGGCAGTGGCCATCTACGGCGAGCTACTTGCCGAGGAATCGCTCGATTCGAGTGACCTGTTCAAGGTGGGAGTGGCGTTGTTCCGGATCCGGGACTACGATCGCGCCAGCCAGGCGTTCCGCAGGCTCACGGAGCTCGAGCCTGCATCGCGCGACGCATGGTTCAACTACGCGAATTCGCTGTTCGCGAGCCAGAACTGGGAGACGCTCCTGCCGGCCGCCAATCGGCTCGTCGAGCTGGACCCTCTCAGCGAAAACGCGCTTCTCATCGCCGCGCGCGCGCACCTGGAATCGGGCGACCAGCAGGGAGCGCTGCGATTGCTCGAGGCCGCGGATTCGAAGCCGGTCCACCTCGCGGATCTGCAGTTCCGGCCGTCGCCCATCGAAACCCGCGTCGACGGCCGTATCGTCGGCAATGCCGCCGCCGAGGGGGACACCATCCGGCTGCTCTTCACCTTCCTCAACGAAGGCGAGGTCGTGGGGACGCAGGAGATCACGCTGCAGGCCCCGCGGACCGATGCCTCCTCGCCGATCGAGGTGGTGTTCCCCAACCGCGCTTCAGCCTATCGATATGAGGTTCTCCCCCCGGCCGCCGGTGTCGAATCCCCGTAGCTGAAGGCCACGGCAGACGGTCCCGCAGGGGCGGCTCGTGCTATTGCGGCACCAGCCGGGTGGGGTCATATTTCCCAACTTGTATGTAACCGGAGCATACCGGCTACAGCGGGCCATTGAAGTCGTTGGAAGGGTGCCGCGACGCCGGGGCACAGGGCCGGAGACGGCCGGGACGGGCAATATGAGCGACGCTAACCGCACTTGGAGAGAGGTCCTCGCGCCGCGTATCCCCGCGGAGAGAGCAGAAGAGATAGATCAGTTCGAGAACCAGATGCAGCTCCGCAAACAGGGGAAGATCGAGGATCGGGTCTTCGCGGAGCTGCGGCTGCGGCGTGGCGCGTACGGACAGCGTTACGACAACGGTCAGCGCTACGACGGCGTCAAGACGCAGGAGATCGCGTTCCCGCATCGTGGCCTGACCAAGGGTCCCGACACGGAATGGGACGCGCCCGGCATGCAGCGGATCAAGATCCCCTACGGCCGGATGTCAGCCGAACAGCTCGAAGTACTGGCGGAGTGCGCCGAGGAGTACTCGAACGGAGTCCTGCACGTCACGACTCGCCAGGACATCCAGCTCCATTTCGTCGACATCGAGGACACCCCCGACATGCACCGGCGGCTCGCCGCGGTCGGTATCACGACGCGCGAGGCGTGCGGCAACTCCGTTCGCAATGTGACCGGCTGCCCCAAGGCCGGCATCTGCCAGACCGAAAAGTTCGACATCTCGGCGTACGCCCACGCCGAAGCGTGGTACCTGCTCGGGCACCGTGACGTCCAGGACTTCGGCCGCAAGTTCAAGATCGCCTACTCCGGCTGCGCCGGTGAGGCGTGCGGTCGGGCGATGCTGCACGACCTCGGCTTCATCGCCGAGACCCGGGTTGTCGACGGCAAGGTGGAGCGTGGCTTCAAGGTCGTGGTCGGGGGCGGGCTCGGTCCCG
>DATMSC010000217.1:0-1824 GCA_035565595.1 Longimicrobiales bacterium
GAGGCCAATCGGTTCGCCGCCTCTTGCGCATCAACGGCAAGGATCGCGAGTCGGTACCGGAAGTGCGTCCGCCCGGCACCGGCCGTGAAGCAGATGTTTACGAAATCGTCGTCCGTCTGCCGGAGATGCTCCTCCCATTTCGCGGCGCCTGCACGAAGCGCGTCCTTGCTCCTGGCGGAGATCGCCAGGATCGAGGGCCGCGACCGGGTCGTCGGCGAAGCGGCGAGCCGCGTCGGGTCCGCCGTCTCGCCGCCCGGTCGCGGCCGGGACGGCAATGATGCCCGTGAAATCGCACGATCAGTTTCTGCCTTCCGCCGGGATTCCGGCCTCACGGGCGGCGACTCCACGATCACGTGCGCGTTGGTACCGCTGAACCCGAAGGAGCTGACCCCGGCTCGCCGACGCTCGCCACCTGGAGGGAAGGGAATCAGTCGCGTCGGCACGTCCAGGGATAGCTCGGACCACGGGATGTGCGGGTTCGGCGTCTCGAAATGCAGGTGTGGCGGGACTTCGCCGTGGTGAACGACGAGCGCTGCCTTGATGAGCCCGGCGATTCCGGCCGCAGCTTCCAGATGTCCGAAGTTTGTCTTGATCGAGCCGATGAGGAGCGGGCGGCCCTCGCGTCGCCCGGCGCCGAACACGCGGCCGAGTGCCTCGACCTCGATCGGATCGCCGAGCGAGGTGCCGGTCCCGTGCGCTTCCACGTAGCCGATGTCTGCCGGCTCGAGCCCCGCCCGCGCGAGAGCTGCCCGGATCACCGCTTCCTGCGCCGGGCCGCTTGGCGCGGTCAGCCCACTGCTCCGACCATCCTGGTTGATGGCGGTGCCGCGCACGACCGCGAGGATCCGGTCGCCGTCCCGCTCGGCGTCGGCCAGCCGCTTGAGCACCACCACGCCGCAGCCCTCGCCGCGGACGTAGCCGTCCGCACCCGCGTCAAACGTCCTGCACTTCCCGTCCGGGCTCAGCATTCCCGCGGCACAGAAGTCGATCGTGACCTCGGGTGCGAGGATCACGTTCACGCCGGCCGCGAGCGCGGCATCGCATTCACCCGCGTGCAGCGCCTGACAGGCGAGGTGCGTGGCCACGAGCGAGGCGGAGCACGCGGTGTCCACACTGATCGCGGGACCGTTCAGCCCGAGCACGTACGCGATCCGGCCCGACGCCACGCTGAAGCTCGTGCCCGACGTGGCGTACGCGTCCAGCCGCTCCCGCGCGGCCAGCACCATGCGCCCATAGTCCGCGTTGCCGATCCCGACGAAAACGCCGGTCTTCGTGCCGCGGAGCGACGCCGGCGGGATCCCGGCGTCCTCGAGCGCGCGCCACGTCGTCTCCAGCAGGATCCGCTGCTGCGGGTCCATCGTCAGCGCTTCCAGTGGAGCGATGCCGAAGAACTCCGGCTCGAAATCGGCGACGCCGTCCACGAACGCGCCGCGGTCGACGTAGTACGTGCCGGGCTCGCCCCGCCGGTCCCGGAAGATGGCGTCGTGATCCCAGCGGTCGCGCGGCATCGGACCGACGGCGTCGACACCGGAGCGGAGCGCATCCCAGAGCGCCTCCCGCGAATTCAGGCCGCCCGGCAAGCGCACACCCGTGCCGACGATCGCGATCGGATCGCGTTCTTGCCGGCGTGTGGCATCCAGCTCCGCGCGCAGCCGCCGGATTTCGAAGAGCGCCTGCTTGACCAACGACATCCCGGCCGGTGAGGCCGCGCGCTGCGCGCTCATCTCGCGTCCTCCTCGCCGGCGTGCAGTTCCGCGATCTCGCGCGCAAGCAGACGCTCCGCCTCCTCGTCCGACAACGCGGCGATCTCCAGTGGCGCGGGTT
>DATMSC010000218.1:0-4123 GCA_035565595.1 Longimicrobiales bacterium
AACTCCCCGTGGAGATTGCGCGGAGATTTCGTGGAGAAACGCCCGCCGGGAGGGGGCATGATCTACACGTTCGGCGATTGCGAGCTGGACACTCGCCGGTGCGAGCTGCGGGTGGCGGGCGAAACGAGACACGTCGAGCGCCAGGTCTTCGACGTGCTGGCGTACCTCCTCGAGCACCGGGACCGACTGGTTCCGCCCGAGGAGCTGCTCGATGCCGTGTGGCGGCACAGGTTCGTCACGCCGGCCACCCTCAACAGCCGCATCAAGTCCGCGCGCCAGGCGGTGGGCGACGACGGCACGTCCCAGCGGGTGATCCGCACGGTCCGGGGCCGCGGATTCCGTGTCGTCGCGCCCGTCGAAGTGCGACCTGATGACCGCGAACCGGTCGACGTGACGCACGCGAGCGCCGGCGCCGCACCTGAACCGGCGGTTGGGATGACCCCGACGCCGCTGCCGCCGCCGTCAGCGCCGCCGTCGATCGCGCCGCAACCTTTCGCATCCAGCCTCGCCGGGGCGCCGGCGTCGCTCATTGGCCGGGAGCGGGAGCGGGCCCTGCTGGGCGCGCGCTGGAGGGCGGCGCTCGACGGGACGCGACAGATCGTCTTCGTCACCGGTCAAGCGGGCGTCGGCAAGTCAGCGCTCATCGACGACTTCGTTGCGAGGGTGGGTGCATCCGACGTCCCGGTCTGGGCGGGACGGGGTCAGTGCCTGGACCATCGCGGCGCCGGCGAGCCGTACATGCCGGTGCTCGAAGCGCTCGGCAGGCTGTGCCGCGGCCCCGGCGGCGAGGAGCTGGTGGAGCTGCTGGGGCGCCACGCACCCACGTGGCTCGCGCAGATGCCATCCCTGCTCGCGCCGGAGCGGCTGGCGGCCCTCGAGCGGCTCGCGCTGGGAGCAACGCGCGAGCGCATGCTCCGCGAGATGGTCGAGGCGGTCGAGATGATCGCCGCGATCCGCCCCGTCGTCCTGGTCCTGGAGGACCTCCACTGGAGCGATCCGTCGACGCTGGACCTCATCGCTTCGCTGGCCCGGCGACCCGAGCCCGCCCGTTTGATGCTGCTCGCCACCTGGCGCCCCGGCGAAGGCGCCGAGGACGTAGCGACGATCGCTGCCGATGTGCAGCGGAGCGGGCGAGGAGTGATCCTTTCGCCCGGTGCGTGGGCCGAATCCGACGTCCGTGCGTACCTCGATCGTCGTCTACCGGCCGGGCCGGCTCCCGCGGGGCTCGCGGCGCTCCTGCTCGAGCGTACCGGCGGGAACCCGCTCTTCGTCTCCCTACTTCTCGATTCCTGGATCGAGGACGGCGCGCTGATCGAGGGGCCGGATGGATGGCGGCTCGATCGGCCGCTCTCCCAGCTGTCCGTCGGCATCCCCGAAACACTCGGCGCGATCGTCGGGCGGCAGCTCGAAACGCTCTCGCCGGAAGACCGGGCGATTCTCGAAGCCGCATCCGTGAACGGGCTGGAGTTTGCCATCGCCGCCGTAGCCGCGGCGCTCGGCGAAGAAGAGGAGCACGTCGAGGGACGCTGCGCCGCCCTGGCGCGCCACGGCACCGTGCTTCGCGCCGCGCCTGCGACGGAATGGCCGGACGGCACGTTCACCGCCTGTTTCGCCTTCGCGCACCCGCTCTATCCGGAGGTCATCTACGACGGCATCCCCGTGACCCGGCGCGCCCGGCTCCACCGCGACACGGGGCTCCGGCTCGAGGCCGGCTACGGCGCGGTCGCGTCACACCACGCAGGCGAGCTGGCGCTGCATTTCCGTCGGGCACGGATGGACGAACAGGCGACGCACTACCTCTGGCTCGCCGCGAAACGGGCGCTCAGCCGTAGCGCGCACGCCGAGGCGATCGGTCACCTCACCGCCGCTCTCGACATCCTGCGCCGACGGCCGGATCTCCGGGACGCCGCACGGATGGAGCTCACGCTCCAGCGGGCGTACGCGTCTGCGCTCCTCGTGACCCGGGGCTGGGGCGACCCGGATGCTGAAATCGCGTACGCGCGCGCGAGAGAGCTGGCCGCCCGGCTCGACGACTCCACTGCGCTGGCGAAGGTGCTCTACGGACTCGCCTACATCCACGAGCTCCGCGGCAACTACGCGGATGCCCAGGCGATTCTGGAGGAACGACTCGGCGTGGTCGAGCCCGGCGGCGCGGCGACCCTCGTCGTCGAGAGCCACGAGCTGCTCTCCTGCTCGCTCTTCCACCAGGGCGAGTTCGCACCCGCCCTGGAGCACGCTCGACACGCGGCGAGTTTCGCCGCGAGCGCCACGGGCGACGGCGATACTCTGGTCCCCGGATTCGGCGACGATGCGGTGGTGGCCAGCCACTACTGGCAGGGGACGGCGCTGTGGTTCCTCGGCCACCCCGACAGCGCACGCGACGCGGTCCGCAGGTCCATCGAGCTGGCACGGAGGTCGTCGTTCCATTACGCGCTCGCGGCAGCCGAATGGCAGGCGGCCAGGATCCACCATTTCCGGAGGGAACCGGAAACCGCCGCCGAGCACGCGATATCGGCGCTCCGTATCGCGGAACGACACGGTTACCCCTACCCGCGCGCACTGGCCTGGTCCATCCGCGGGTGGACCGAGGTCCTCGCCGGGGAGGTTGACGCAGGCCTCACGGAGTTGCGCCGGGGGCTGGCGGAACAGGACGCCGCCGGCGCCGCCATGGAACGTCCCTACTGCCTCGCTCTCCTGGCCGAGGGGTTGCTGATCGCCGGACGGGACGATGAGGCCGCCGCGGTCCTCGATGAAGCGTTCGACCACCTCACCAGCGGTCATGCGTTCTTCTGGGAGGCCGAGTTGCACCGCCTCCGGGGCGAGCTGCGGCGTCGCGCTGGCGACAGGAACGCGGCCGTCGAGCATACCACCGTGGCTCTCGACGTCGCCGAAAGACAGGGCGCCCGTTCGCTGATGCTTCGAGCCGCCGCTGCCCTCACCCGGCTGCAGCGCGGTACTGCCGCGGGGCGGGCGGCGCGCGACAGGCTGGGGGCGATCCTCGCGGACTTTACCGAGGGATTCGACGCACCGGATTTCAGGGACGCGGCCGCGCTCATCGAAAGCTGTAAAAGGACGCTCGGGCCAACGGCGGTGCACGGAAGCAACCTGTAGCCGCCCGGGCCCGGTTCGCCAGCGCTGGCGATCGCGTCTTCCGGGACGGGAAGTGGTGTCCCGCCACTCCTGGAGTGTGTTTCGCCCCGGCCCTTTGTGCCTCCTACCTATCCTGCCGCATTGGCTAAACATTGCCGGCGTCAATGAAATTCACGGCGTGTCCAGCTCGTTCGTCGTCGCGGTCGCCAACAGCGGACGCTACCGGATCTACGACGGAAACTCATGGTCCGACGAGCAGCAGGTCAATGTGGATGGCAGCTTCATCAGCAATGATCTCCTGGGCGTCTGGGTCGAGGAGGAAGGCAAGTTCTGGGTTTCTGGCGGAAGCCGCAGACTCCTGTATTTCGACGGCGACGAATGGGTCGATCACACGGCTTCCGTTCCCGCAGGCTCACAGGACATCCATGTTTGGGGCTTTGCCGCCAACAACGTCTACGCAGTGGGCGCCAACGGCACGGTCATCCGCTGGAACGGTTCGGAATGGTCGACCGTGTCCCATGGGTTGACGACGGCTACGCTCAACGACATCCACGGTTCCGCACCCGACAACATCTGGATCGCCGCGAATGGTGGACGGCTGCTCCACTATGATGGATCGGACTGGACGTTGTACGACGACACCGAGCTCGATGTCGGCACGACCAATCTGTTCGCCGTCTGGGCCGCCTCGGAGGACGTGATCTGGGCGGCCGGTGGCGACGCGACCATCGTGTGGACGGTGGACGGCGGTCTGAACTGGAACTCGACGACCCTTCCGGGCGGTCACCGGATCAATGATGTCTTTGCGCTCTCTCCGACGTACGCGTGGTTTGCAAAGAACGGAGATGCATCCGCCGGCCAGGTCTGGCACTACGACGGCGGCAGCTTTTTCAAGATCTCGACCACTGCGACGACCGGGAACAACAACATGAACGGCGTATTTGGTCCCACCCCCGGTCACATCTGGGTCGTCGGTGCGAACGCGAGCGTCAACCATCTCCTGCGGTAGGTTGGGGTGACTGTCGCCGCCGAG
>DATMSC010000219.1:0-7771 GCA_035565595.1 Longimicrobiales bacterium
ACCTGTCGGTGACTCGACGTGGGGTTCCGGTCCTGCGTCCGCGCGTACCGGACCGGGAACCGGCCGGCGCCGCAGATTGCGCCGGCAATGGACTCGGGCGCTGGCCCCGGGCCAAGCGTCAACAGCTCTGTGCCGTCGGCATTGGCGAACGCGAACACGCCGTCGAGCGAGGCGGGGCCGGCCGGCAGTTCAGGCTGCGCGGCATCGGCAGCCGGCCACTCCTGCAGGCCCTCTGTTGCGGGCTCGCGTGGCCCGGCACACCCGGCGATGGCCAGGATCGTTGCCAGCAGCCAGACGGTTCGCATCGCCATCGACATGAACCCGTTCAGGCCGGCGCTTACCGCACGACCGCGGCTCTCCGGTCGGGCACGGCAAGACAAAGGTCAGGACGAGGGCACGAGGTTCGATGACGTACTCGCCTTCAGGATCCAGTCGTTCGGGTCGACGGCCACAGCCGCATTCTCCGGCACCTCCATCGTCGCGAACCCGCCAGCCGGAACCTCTGCCTTGCGAATATCTCCGTCGATGAAGACCTCGACAGGCATGGGGAAGGGGAGTCCCCCGGGCACTTCCCAGCCGATCCGCAGCGTCGTCCCGTTCCGTTCGGCCACGAGTCGCGGAAGCTCGGGCTGGCGAACGTATACCTCGAAGAACCAGCCGAGGTCCCGGCCGGAGATCTCCTCCGCGATCCGCTGGAAATCGTCGGTCGTGGCGAAATGCACGTGGCTACCGTTGGTGACGCGCTCGAGCGCCGCGTCCGGGTAGACCAGCCGCCGCATGGCCAGGAGGAGCGCGTTGTCGCCGATCAGGTAGCGCAGGGTGTGCAGCACCCATGCTCCCTTGCCATAAATGTCGCCGCCGGCGTCGAAGTAGATCTGCCCGGACGTCCGGGACTCCCGCGGCGCGACAGGGTAACGGTTGGCCATTCCCCGCCGCTGGTCCGCCATGTATGCCCGATACAGCTCCTCGCCGCCCAGCCGCTCAGCGTACAGAGCCTGCGTGTAGGTGCCGAATCCTTCGTGGAGCCACATGTCCTTCCAGTCGGCGTTCGTCATCACGTTGCCGAACCACTCGTGCGCCAGCTCGTGGTGGTGCAGCGCGTCGAACCCCCAGTTGCGACCGCCCGTCATCGCGCCGGGATTGAAGTTCGCCCCGTACGCGATGATCGTCTGGTGCTCCATCCCCAGGTGCGGTGTCTGGGCGACGCCATACTTGTCCGCGCGGAAGGGGTAAGGTCCGAAATACTCCTCGAAGAACGCGAGGTGCTCCAGGATCTCCGGGAGCAGCTCACGCCCGCGCGCTTCGTCTTCCGGCAGGACGTAGAAGACCACAGGGAAGCGCTCGCCGGTGACGCTCTGGTGCTCGGCTTCGAGCACGACGTACGGCGCAATGTTCAGCGCGACGTTGTACGCGGAGATCGGGGTCGAGACGAACCAGTTGTACGTGCGGGCGCCGTTGCCGTTGTCGACGACGTTCCGGAGTCTGCCATTGGTCGCGACCACGAGCGGCTCCGGCACCGTGACGTGGATAGCCATGGAATCCGGCTTGTCGGAGACGTGATCCTTGGCGGGCCACCACACGTCCGGCCCCTCACCCTGGTTGGCCGTGGCGATCCACGGGTCGCCCGACTGTGTCGTCCTCCAGACGAAACCTCCGTCCCACGGCGGATACGGCGCGACTCTCGGCGCACCTCCGTAGGCGACGCGTACAGTGACTGTCTCACCTGCCCCGGCGGTCCGGCCAAGGTCTATTCGGAGCTTTCCCGCCTGTCGGTTCCACGTCAACGCCCGCGCGTTTCCCTCCTGCACCGAGACGACTTCCGATACAGTGAGCAGGGTGTCCAGGTCCAGGACGATCGTCGCCGTCGGGTTGACGATCCGGGCGACAGTAGTGCCCGTGCCCTCGATCGTTCGGGTTTCCGGGTCGACCGTGATCGCGAGGTCGTAGAAGGTGACGTCGAACGAGGCTTGTTCCGGCGAGATCGGACCACCCGAATCGTAGATGTCGACCTGTCTCGCCGCGACGGGAGTCGCGACCAGTGACAGGAGCAGCAGCGGAAGTGAGCGTTTCATGGTCACCGCCAATTCAGACCGGGAACGGGATCGCCGACGCCAGTGAATCATATACAACCCACGAACTGCTTTGGTCCGGAAAGTCGCGCCGTGACCGGCTGCACCACGAGACCGGAGCAGGTCGGAAAAAAAGGCCGCGCGTGTCTCGCGCGGCCTTCAGCCCCGGCCGTGGTTCTGGCCGACCCTAGATCTCTTCTTCCTCCTGGCAGGCCGCGAGCGATGCGAAAAGGCGATCGAAGTGCTCTGGCTTGTGCGCCGCGGTAGCGCAGAGGCGGAGCCTCGCCTGCCCGGGTGAGACGGCCGGGAAGGTGACGGCCGATACGAACAGACCGTCGTCGAGGCAGCGTCGAGCCCAGTGGTACGCGCGCCACTCGTCCTGAAGGAACACCGGCAGGATCGGCGTGGTCGACGCACCGGTGTCGAAGCCCAGCCGGGCCAGCCCTTCCTTGAGCCGCGCGGTGTTCCAGCGCAGCCGCTCCACGTGCTCCGGTTCCTCCTGGATGATCCGGAGCGCTTCCAGACTCGCGGCCGCGTTGGCCGGGCTCATCGCACCCGAGAAGATGTACGGCGCGGATCCGTGCTGGACGTAGATCTTGAGGGCGCGGGAGCCGGCGATGAAGCCGCCGGAAGAGGGGATCGCCTTGGAGAGCGAACCGGTGACGATGTCGATTTCGGCCGGGTCAACGCCCTGTTCTTCGCAGATTCCCCGGCCGGTCGGGCCGATCGCGCCAATCGAGTGGGCCTCATCGACCAGGAGGAAAACGCCGTACTTCTTCTTGATCGCGATGAGGTCGTGGAGCGGGGCCTGGTCGCCGTCCATGCTGAAGACGGAATCCACGGCGACCAGGATACGCTGCGCTCCGCGGCTCCGCGCCTGTCGGAGCCGCCGTTCGAGATCGTTCAGGTCGTTGTGGCGGAAGCGGCGCACCTCGCACCCGGCCATGCGCACGCCATCGTGGATGCTCTGATGCGCGTACTGGTCCAGGATCGCCGTGTCCTGGGGGCCGAAGAGCGATGTGATCGCCGCGACGTTGGCGTCGTACCCGGACGCGAAAGTCGCAGCCGCTTCCTGCCCGAGGAACTTCGCCAGTTCGGTCTCGAGCTCGACGTGCAGCTCGAGCGTACCCGTCAGCAGTCGCACGCCACCGGCGGAGGTGCCGAACCGGTCTACGGCTTCCTTGACCGCAGTGGCGAGGCGGGGGTGCCCGATCAGGCCGAGGTAGCTGTAGGTCGAGAACATCACGATCTCGCGCCCCAGCGCCTCGGTCCGTGGCCCGGATGCCCGGGCAAGGGGAAGCTGATAGGTGTACAGCGACCGGGGCAGGCCGGTTGCCAGATTGTCGAACCATCGGCGCACTCCGGGCGTGTCCAGGAGGGAACCGCGTTCGATCAGGTCTTCGATGGACTTGCCTTCGAAGAACCCGTGGAACGGATCGCGCGTGAAAGCCGCGAGATCGTCAGACGCCCGGGCGGAAGGCAACCTTCGTCGACCGGTGGCCCTTTTTGTCGAGGGCGGCTGAGAGTGCTGCACGATAGTCCTCCAATGGGAACACGTGAGTCAGCAGGCCGAGATCGGCAATGCCGTTCCGGCGCATCAAATCCAACGACACTTCATAGATTTCGCGGGTCTGACCTTCGAATGGCGCCATCCCGTACGCAATGACGCCGGCCAGAAGGAGCTGGCGGATGACGACGCGCGTCCAGTCCGCCTGGATGCGGGCGGCAGTCCCCACGACCACGATGCGGCCGCCTTCGCGCGCGAGCGCCAGGGCATCGCCGACCGAGGTCTCGCTGCCGACCGTGTCGAAGATGAGCGAGGGGCCTCCCTCGACGAAGCTGGGGGCGAGGGTGGGCCGGTACGTTTTCGCCTCCGGAAGCGACGCCGCCCAGTCGTACATTTCGCTGCGGCTGCGGAGCACCCTGGTGGCGCCGGCGCGTTCCGCCAGCTCGAACTGGAAAGCGTGCCGGCCGAGCACGGCGATCGGCCCGCGCCACCCGATCGCGCGGAGCGAATAGACGGTGAGCGCGCCGATCGTGCCCGCGCCGATGACCAGCACGACGTCATCGGCCCGCGGCGGGTAGAGGAGCACGGGCCGGAGCGCCGACGCGAGCGGGTCCGTGAGCACCGCGACCTCATCGGCCAGGTCGCCCGGGCGGTGCAACTGGCTGACGTGAGCCACGAAATATCGCGACCAGCCGCCACCGACGGATGGCGTATATCCGATCATGGTGCCGGTGCCGATGTTGCCCTGGTCGAAACGGCGGCACAGCCCGAACTCGCCCCTCCCGCACGGTTCGCACGGCTGGTCGAACCCGCGCTGGAGGCACGCGAGCATCGGGTTCACCACGACGCGGTCGCCGACCTCCCATCCGCGCACGGCAGGCCCGGTTTCGAAGACGCGGCCCACGTTCTCGTGACCAAAAACGAACGGGTATGAGCCGAACGGCTCCAGCGTGAAGGAATCCCGGGCAGTTATGATCGAGAGGTCGGTACCGCAGATGCCGCTGAGCGACGTCTCCACGCGGACCCAGTCGGGACCCGGAAGCTCAGGCTCAGCGACGTCGTCCATGGTGATGATGCCGAGCGGACTGGTCGCCCACCCGGGGCGCCGGCGCCCGAGCCATCGAGTCGCGAGGTATCGGACGGGACGGTAGCGGAACCGGATCGCGCGCAATGAAGTCTCCCGACTGGGCGCCGACCCGGTGGCCCTTCCCGGTTCGTCTTGGCAGGCGGCGCCAGGCTCTGGCTTGGCTAGTCGAAAAGTGAAGCTACGCCGTCATGCAGTGCAAGACAAGTTCGAGGTCGCATCCGTCCGTTCGCGGCTTGTCGGAGGCCCGGGAGCAACCTACCTTCACCCCGTACGATGAACCCTAATCGGCCGGTGATGGAGCGGATGCACGGACGCGCGGACTACGTCGACCGGCGGGGATTTCTCCGCCGAACGGCCGGAGGTACCGCCGCGATCGCTCTCGCGTCCGCCATCCCTGCGGGCTGTTCCAGCGACTATCCCCAGCACGAGCTCGACGGCGTCGAGCTGCACGCTCTCTCGCCCCGGGAGTACGCAGTAGCCAGGGCCGCGGCTGAAATGCTCCTCATCGATCTGCCCGTCGATCCCGCCGCCGTCGCCCGCGGGATCGATCGGGAGCTGGCCGCCGTGGGCAACCCGATCCTGCAGGACATGAAGACGGTGTTCACCCTCCTCGAGTACCTGACCATCCTGGGAGGGCGTTTCCGCCGCTTCACGGCGCTCGACCCCGAGTCGCGGCTCGCCTATTTCCTGAGCTGGTCACGCAGCCGGTTCGCGCTCCGCCGGGCGGTGTTCATGGCGACGAAGTCGTTCGTCTACTTCTTCGCGTACACGGATCCGGCCACCCGGTCGATCACCGGTTTCGAAGGGCCGTGGCCCGAGCGTTTTTCCATTCCTGCGTACCCGGTGGATTTCGGAGAGGTCGTATGAACGCGCAGCGCGCCTGGTGCCACCGGCACGGGGTTACCCGGGTTCCTTCGTCATGATCATCCAGGGTACGAACATCACGAGCGACGTCGAGGAGCGCGCCGACGTCGTCGTCGTCGGCACCGGCGCCGGCGGCGCCACCCTGGCCGTCTATCTGGCGGAGCGCGGGTGGGACGTGGTCATGGTCGAGCGTGGGGGCTTTTTCCGCGCGGAGGACTTCTCGCAGCGCGAGGAGGAGGCGCTCAGCGCGTTCAACGGCCGCCGAGGTCTCGATACGACCGCCGACAACGCATTCTTCCTGAACTACGCCGAGGCCGTGGGCGGTACGACCGTCCACTACTGGGGCGACTCCTTCCGTACTCCCACCGACCGGCTGGAGCTGTGGCGCAACCGGCACGGTCTGGAATGGGCTGATCCGTCAGAGCTGAATCCCCATTTCGATGCCATCGAGACGGAACTCGGGATCCACATCGCGGAAGAGTCGCTCTTCAATGACAACAACCGCCTCGTGCGCCTTGGGTGCGAGAAGCTCGGCTGGCACGGCGACGCGGCACCGACGGCTCGCGTCGATTGCATCGCCTGCGGTTGGACGCAGTTCGGATGCGCCTACAACCGCAAGCAGTCGATGCTGATCACCACGGTTCCCCGGGTCTCGCGGGTCGGCGGGCGGATATACAGTGACGCTCGCGTCGAGCGGATCGTCCTCGAGAACGGCCGCGCCGCCGGCGTCGAGGCGGTGCTCGTGGACCGCGCGAGCAAGGCGCCGCGTGCCCGGCTGCGCGTCAGGGCGGAGTTCGTCGTGCTCGCCGGGGGCGCGCTCGGGACCGCCGACCTGCTCCTGCGCAACCTGGACGACGACACCGTCGGCCGGCGTTTCTACATGAACCCGCATTTCTGGGTTTTCGGCGATTTCGACAGGGAAATCGACAACGTCACGGGAATCCCGTGCGCCTACGCGGTCCACGAGTTCCGGCGCGTGCGGCTGCGCGACGGCTCGCTGGCGCCGGACGCGGCAGCCGGCCGCGAAGGGGAATACGCCGGCGGCGGGTACATCATGCTGTGCAGCCACCAGTCCCCGGGGATCACCGCGGCCAGCCTCAGCGACACCGGTGCCGGGCACCTCGAACGGATGCGGAAGTACAGGCAGCTCGGCTCGCTCATGTCGGTAATCGACGAGGCGCATCCCGGCCGCGTGTTCCTCGACGGCCAGGTCCGGAAGACGGAGTTTCGACTCCGCGGGATCGACCGGCTCAAGGCAATCGACTACATCCGCAACGCCGCGCGCATTTTCCTCGCCGCCGGCGCCCGCGAGGTCTGGGTACCCGACGTGTTCGGCACAGTCGTCCGTAACGAAGCGGACCTGGCCGGCGTCACCGAACGGTGCATCGAGCCCAACGCCCAGTTCGCCGCCGGGAGCCACCTGCTCGGCACGGCGCCGATGGGCACGGACCCGCTCGACTCCTTTGCCGGGCCCACCGGAGAGGCACACCGGGTGCCCGGCCTCTACGTGGCCGACGGCGCGGCGATACCCGGCTCGGTTTCGGTCGACCCGTCGCTGACGATCATGGCGGTCGCGCGCTGGATCGCCGCCGGTCTCCACGAGCGCACCGGCCGCGCGGGCGCCTGACGCCCGGCGCCCCTGCTGCGAACCGGCCGGTCAAGGGCAGCAGACCCGCTTCTTCGCCCTGGCCCCGGAGGCCTCGCCCGCCTCGCGCCCGGGCCACTCCTGTCACCGGCCCACCCCGCCCAGCCCTCAACGTGCAGCGGAACAGTTGACATGACAACGGTTTAGACCGGTACGACCCCCATCCCGTATCCAAACCGGTGACGTTGCCGATGTTTTCGATTCCCTCGCGGATCCTTGCCGCGACCGTGGTCTTCGTGGTGGCGTGCGGTGTTACGCCCAGGCCCGAGCCCGCCCCATCGCCCAATACCGATACTGACACCGTGGCCGGCGTAGCGACCGATCGGCCAGTCACGCCCGGCGCGGAAGGGGATGGGGTGGCCGCGCGAGGCGGCGAAGGGATCGCCCCACCGCGAATGGTCGTCGCGGATGCGCAGAAGCTCATGCTCGATGTGCTGGGCGAAGTCAACGCATCGCGCGCGCGTGTGGGGGCGAGGCCGCTGGGGATCGATCCCGGTTTGCTGCGCGCCGCCCGCCGGTACAGCGAAGAGCTCGCGGCTCGCCGACTGATCTCGCACGTCTCGCTGTGGCCCGATCGGCGGACGTTCCGGCAGCGGATC
>DATMSC010000220.1:0-6093 GCA_035565595.1 Longimicrobiales bacterium
CGCCAGAATGGGCCGAAACGGCCTGATTCCGGCGGACCGAGACCAGAACAACCCGCTGATCTCGACCATTTCGCCGTGAATATTCACCAGAAGCCGCTCGTGGACCGGACTCGGCTCACCTGTGCAGAGCTTCCCAAGACCTGTTTGTCATCCAACCTCTCGATGGCGGCGTCATGGACACCACAGACGGGAATACTGATCTTTTGAGGATTCCGCACCAGGTCGTGAAAGGTCTTGAGTTGGTGACGTGCATTCTCCACACCCTCGACGACGGGCTCTTCCCCTTGCTCATCGATACCTAAGATGATCCACCCGCCATTCGTGTTCGCGAATGCGCTGACCGTCGACCACAGGTCTTTGGGGAGTCCACCGCGTGCGCGTTTGAACTCGACTTCCAGAGCTTCACGCGTCTCGAGACGCTCGAGCAGCGTGGCCAGCAGCGACGGTATGCTCACTCCACCACCTCCCCCTTCGCCACCAGTTCGTGGAAGGCATACTTCACCGCCGTCACCCCGAAGTCCGGCTCCCGCCCGAAGGGTTCGCGGACGTAGTGCACGCGGTGCCCGCCGTCGGGGAGCCACTCGACGACGGCGAGGATGTAGTCCTCGGGCTTGTTGAGTGAGTAGAGGATCTCGTTCCGGGTGACGGTGATATCCTCTCCCGAGACGCGGCCCTTGACCTCGATGAAGCGGAGGCGACCCGTACTCGGGTTCCGGCTCTCGATGTCGTAGCCGAGCTTCTCGGTCTCGCGGTCGATCGGCTCGTATCCGAGCGATCTCTCGATGGCCATCACGATTTCGCGGGCGCGGGCGGCGGAGGCCTGGGTATCGATGACCTGCCCGGCCGTCGTCGGGAGCGCGCGCCCTGTGAGCTTGGCGATGAGCCCCATGGGGACGACGACGAGACCGCCGAGGGCGACCGGCGGGCGCGCGGAGATCTGCGCCTCGAGGTCGAGCTGGGCCATCCTCTTCTGCAGCCGCGCCTGCAGCTCGTCGGCACGCTTGCGCGCCTCCCCCGAGTTCAGTCGCGACCTGGACTTCCCGGCCTCCTCCTGGAGGCGGAGCTCCTCGGCACGGTGGTCCCAGTACGAGATCTCCTTGGTCAGCCGGTCGCGGACGGCGGCGCGGGTCATCTCGATCAACTCGAGCCGCCTGGACCGGACCTCCTCGAGGTGCTCGGGTACGACCTCCTCGATCGCGTAGGCGAGGGCGGCGTGTTCGAGATCGCGTCTGATCCAGGCGCAGGCCGGGGAGTCGAGGACCTCCCCCGGCGAGGGCTCGTCCTCGGCGAGGGGGCGGAAGTCGAGGTATGGCGCGTAGTTCAGGTGGCGTGTCGCCCCGTCCAGCGTCATCTCGACGTAGAGCATCCTCTTCGAGACGACGCGCGGCTCCCCGGTCCGCGTGGTGCTTCCGTCCTGGATCGCGTGCTCGAGGTAGAAGATGAGCCGTGGCTCTTCGCCGGGGTCGCGCTCGTCGACGAGGACGGCTCCGCGCCGCAGGAGGTCGCGGTTGCGCTCGAGGGTGAGGTCGAGCGTCGCGTCGAGGAGGGGGTGGCCGGGGCAGACGAAGGCCGCGAGGGGCTGGCCCGGCGGCGCGATCAGATCCTTCTCGAAGGCGACCCGCTCGTAGCGCTGGAGGACCGGCTCGCCGATCCCGATCACCCGGTCGCGATTCCGGATCAGGGCGGGGACGTGCCGGATCTCGTAGCGTCGCGGCTCGCGCTGGCGCACCGTCCCCCCGAGCCGGTGGAAGGCCTCGAGGAAGAACGACTCGATGTAGTGCGGCTGCAGCCGCCTCGCCTCGGCGCGCTCCATCTCCTCCCGGACCCTCTGGACCCGGGTGATGTCCATGGTCTCCGGTACGAGGGCGCGGTCCTCGAGGAGTTCCTGGAGCTTCTCCCGGTCGATCGCGGACTCGACGGCACGGTCGAGCCGCGCACGGACCTCGGGGAGTTCGCCGTAGCGGATCGCCTCGATCAGGAGGTCGCGGAGCGGCTTCCCCTCGAACTGGAGCTTCCCGAGGACATCGAAGACCTGCCCGCCGAGGGCGCGCCGGGCCTCCTCGAGCTTCTCGAGGAGCCGGAGGTAGACATCGCCCTCCCGCGTCTCCTCGGCGACGAGGTTCCAGAGGTGGCAGACCTCCGTCTGGCCGATACGGTGGATGCGGCCGAAGCGCTGCTCCAACCGGTTCGGGTTCCAGGGGAGGTCGTAGTTGACCATCAGGTGCGCGCGCTGGAGGTTGATCCCCTCGCCGGCGGCGTCGGTCGCGAGGAGGATCTGGACCTCCGGGTCGTATCGGAACGCCTCCTGGGCCTTGAGCCGATCTTCGCGTCCCATCCCGCCATGGATCACGACGACCGCCTCCTCCCGGCCGAGGAGGGTGGTGATCCGCTGGTAGAGGTAGTTCAGCGTGTCCCGGTGCTCGGTGAAGATCACCAGCTTCTGCCGCGGCGATGGCTTGGGCGCGGGGACTCCGGCGCTGCCGTACGTCGGCCTCGGCTCGGCGACGCGGTTCGCGATCGCGACGGGGGTGAGGATCTCGCCGAGGAGGGAGGCGAGTTCGCGCCACTTCTTGTCCTCGCCGCTACGCCGGACCTCCTGCGCGAGCGCCTCGAGCCCCTTCAGGATCTCGATCTCCGCCTTGAGTTCGTCGATCGTGCGCGCTGCGGTCGCCCTGTCGAGGATCTCCTCCTCGGCCGCCTCGAGTTCGTCATCCGGCGCGTCTTCGAGATCTTCGACATCCTCCACGTCTAGGGCCGGGACCCACGAGGTGAGTGCGGCCTCGACCCGCCCGCGCTGGAGGAGCTCGAGTTCGCGCAGCCGCGATTCGAGCCGCTCACGACGGCGTCGGAGCGACTGGTAGATCGCCTCGGGCGAGGAGGCGAGGCGGCGCTGGAGGATGGTGAGCGCGAAGCCGACGGTCCCGGCGCGCTTGTCGTTCTGGAGCGCCTCGGCCCGGTTGAACTGCTCGCGGACGTACTCGGTGACCTCCTTGTAGAGCCGCGCCTCGGCGGAGGAGAGCTTGTACGGGACGGTGTAGGCGATCCGCTCGGGGAAGAGCGGCCGGCCGTCGAACTTGACCAGCTTCTCCTTGACCATCCGCCGCATGAGGTCGGAGACATCGACGGCGTGGACACCGTCGCGGAAGCGGCCCTCGAAGCGGTCGGCGTCGAGGAGCGCCATGAAGAGCTGGAAGTCCTCTTCCTTCCCGTTGTGCGGAGTGGCGGTCATCAGGAGGAGGTGGCGCGTGAGCGAGCCGAGCAGGCGGCCGAGCTGGTAGCGCTTCGTGTACTTGATCTCGCCGCCGAAGAAGGTGGCCGACATCTTGTGCGCCTCGTCGACGACGACGAGGTCCCACCTCGCATCCGGCGCCTTCAACTTCTCCTGGACGTTCTCGTCGCGCGAGAGCTTGTCCAGCCGCGCGATGACGAGGTTCTGCTCGAGGAACCAGTTCCCCGTCCGCGCCGCCTCGAGCTTGTCGTTCGTCAGGATCTCGAAGGGGAGATTGAAGCGCCGGTAGAGTTCGTCCTGCCACTGCTCGGCCAAGCTCCCCGGGCAGACGACGAGGCAGCGCTGGAGGTCGCCGCGCGCGATCAGCTCCCGGATCAGGAGCCCCGCCATGATCGTCTTCCCCGCGCCCGGGTCGTCGGCCAGGAGGAAGCGGAGGGGCTGCCGCGGGAGCATCTCCTCGTAGACCGCGGTGATCTGGTGAGGGAGCGGCTCGACGAGCGAGGTATGCACCGCCAGCACCGGGTCGAAGAGGTGCGCGAGCCGGATCCGCTGCGCCTCGCTCACGAGCCGGAAGAGCGCGCCATCCGCATCGAAGCTCCAGGGGCGCCCCTCCTGCACGAGTTCGAGCCGCCCCTCGTCGCTCCGGTAGAGGAGGCGGTTCCCCGTCCTGCCCTCGGCATCCTTGTAGGTCAACTCCACCGCCTGGCTCCCGAACCACTGCACCGCGACCACGGTGACGGCGGTGTCGGGGAGGATCCCACGGACGACGGCGTTCGGGCGGAGATCTTCGAGGACCATGACTCAGTGTTAGAGACAACGGCGATCGGCGCCGAGACGACGCCGACGATCGTCGCCCGGACGATAGCGGCGATCAGCGCCGAAACGATAAAGTTGCGATGCTTGAAATCTACGAACCCCCACCGACAACGACGGTGGTGACGGTGGGGGCGGCGCCGGAGATGGGCATCGCAGGCGATCTGCGAGGTGCGACGAGCCGGCGAGGCCGCGCCCGGGCACAATATAGGGTGGGTGCGGGGTGGGGGCTAGGATGAGGAGACGTTGATGGCGCGGCAGGGCGATTGTCTCCTTGCCGCGGCCTACGACGTCGGGAGATCTCTCACACCACCCTCCACCACGGCACCGCGAGCATATCTTCGGTCAGCCAGTACGTCTCCTCACCCGTGTAGATGAGGAGGCCGGGGAGCGCGCGATCCGGGTATTCGGCCCGGAAGGTCCGGAGGTGGCGCGCGTCGGCTGGGCGTACACGGGGGGCGGCTTTGACCTCGATAGGGAGGAGGTGCCGGCCGGCCTCGATCACGAAGTCGACCTCCTCGCCCGTCGTCGTCCTCCAGTAGAGGATCGTGGGCCGCTCGAGCTGGGCATCGCGCCAGGCGAAGAGTTCCTGGGCGATCAGGTTCTCGAGGTGCGCTCCGCGTGGCTCGGACTCCCCGGCGAGATGTAGCGCCAACCCGGTATCGGCCCAGAAGAGCTTCGGCGATTTGATCAGCCGTTTGGTACGGTTCACGGCGTACGCCGGGATCCGGACGAGTTGATATGAGGTCTCGAGGAGGTTGAGGTAGCGATGCACCGTGGGCTGGGGGAGGCCGACGTCGCGTCCGAGTTCGGTCTGGTTGAGGAGCTGGCCGACCCTCAGAGATGCGGCCGCCATCAGCCGCCGGAAATCGACGAGGTTCTGGACTGCCGAGAGCTCCTGGAGATCGCGCTCCAGGTAGGTGCGAATATAGCCGTGGAACCAGATCCCCCGGGCCTTGGGGTCGGTGAGTTCATTAGACGGGGTCGGGTAGCCCCCTCGGCGGGCTAGATCGCGCCAGTCTTCGGCGGGCGCGCCGTCGTCTGCGAGGAGGTCCAGCCACTCTGTCGGCGAGGTGTCGAGGAGGACGGACCAGCGACCGGCCTCGCCGAGTCTGAGCTGTTCACGGCGGGTCAGGGGCCAGAGGGTCAGGTAGGTCGCGCGGCCCGCTAGGGACTCGGATACCTCGCGCATGAGGAGGAGGTTCGCCGAACCGGTCAGGAGGAACCTCCCCGCTCTCCGGTCCTCGTCGACTGCGCTCTTGATCGCGTGGAGCAGGTCTGGCGAGCGCTGCACCTCGTCGAGGGTCATACGATGGGCGCGCCGCACCAATTGGTCGGGTGCGTCCCGCGCCTGGGCCAGGACGTCGTAGTCGTCCAGCGTCAGGTAGACTCTGTCATCGGCGTCGAGGAGCTCACGCACGAGCGTGCTCTTCCCCGTCTGGCGCGCACCGGTCACGACGACGACAGGGAGTACGTCGAGCGCCGCTCGGAGTGGCCCGGTGAGGGCGCGGGGCAGGACAGGTGCAGTCGCTGGGCTACGAAATTCATTCATGGCGTGAATGAATATCATTCACGCTGTGAATAGTCAAGCAGTTCGCCTGCGACTAGCGCCTGCGTCGCCGATCGGGAGGGGGTGAGCGCCTGACCGGGGGCCGGGTATCGGTCTGGAACCTATCCCGCGCTCAAGACCTCACCCAGAACCCTCCTCTGGAAGAAAGCATCGGCTATCAGCCGGAAGGCCGTATACGAGTGGTGGCGATGGTACGGGGAGGCGGATCGTCTCTCGAGTTCCAGCCGAGCCGCGTCGAGCCAGCCATCCCTGAGTTCGTCGTCTTCGAGGAGGAGGCGCGGGTGGCGGAAGCGGACGAACCACGGTGTATCGAGCGGATCTTCGCCTCTGTGTGGGCTGAAGCGCCAGGTGCGGACGGCTGACCGGTGGAGGCGTGGAATCTTGTCGAAGTGGGGGTGCCAGATGACTCCGATCAGCCGGTCCGGCCTCGCCCGCTCAGCGGCGAGCACGTAACGGTTGTTGAGCGTGATGGGGAGGAGCC
>DATMSC010000221.1:0-4077 GCA_035565595.1 Longimicrobiales bacterium
ATGCCGCGAAGAGGACGCCGGAGGTGCCGATAGAGACGAACGCGGTCCCGGGTGCGACGGTGCCGACGCCGCACGCGGAGGCCGCGTTGTCGCCCGCGCCGCCGGCCACGACGACCGGCCCGCGGATCCCCCAGCGCGAGGCCAGCTCCGCGCGCAGCGACCCGCCGGGCTGCGTGCCTTCCACCAGGCGAGGCATGTGGTCGGGCGTCATCCCGGTGGCGTCGAGGAGCGAGTCGGACCACTTGCGCGCGCCCGTGTCGAGCCACGATGTGCCCGCCGAGTCCGACATCTCGGAGACGTGCTCGCCCGTGAGCCAGAGGCGCACGTAGTCCTTCGGGAGCAGAACCTTCCGCACTCGCCGGAAGACCTCGGGCTCGTGCCGGGCGACCCACACCAGCTTCGGCGCGGTGAAGCCCGGGAATACGATGTTGCCGGTGATCTCGCGGAAGCGGGGGTCGGCGTCGAGCTCCGCGGCCTCCGCGGCGGCCCGGCCGTCGTTCCAGAGGATGCAGGGCCTGAGCGGTTGATCGGCCTCGTCGAGGAGTGTGGCGCCGTGCATCTGCCCGGAGAGTCCGATCCCCCGCAGCGATGCCAGTGCATCGGGTGCCTCCGCGCGCACCCCGTCGATCGCCGTCTCGACCGCGGCGACCCAGTCCGCGGGGTCCTGCTCGGACCAGCCATCGTGCGGGCGGGACACCGTCAGCGGCGCCGAGCCCCGAGCCACGATGCGCTGCCCCTCGTCGACGAGCAGCGCCTTGACCGACGATGTGCCTACATCGATGCCGAGGTACATTGCGTTACTCTCCGTTGGAACGGCATGGGGCTGAGGCCAGGGCCAAGGCTAAGGCCAGGGCTAAGGCTAATGTTGGGTTTGGCACCGTTGCCGGCAAATTGCGGCTTCGCCGGCGGGGCCATCATTGGACGCGACGCACGCGTCGCGGGATCACTCGGCCGTCGTGCCGTGGAACGCGGCCGGTCGACGACGCTGGGCCGTCACAGGCGAGGCAGTCCCGCCGCGAACGGATTAGCCCTGGCCCTGGCCCCAGCCCTGGCCCTATGCCGTTCAGGCGGCTTCCTTCTCCATCGAAGGCTCGTACTTACCCAGCGTCGCCGCCGAATTGAGCTTCGCCCGCTTGTAGTACGCACGCTGCGCGGCGGGCACGTTCTCCCGCTTGCCGCCCCACGCCCTGAGCGCCGGCGCCTGAAGCGCGCGGCCGTAGGAGAACGAGAGCTTCCACGGGTGCGGGCCTCGCCGGTTCATGGCGTCGAGGTTGGCTGTCGCGTCCTCGTCGCTCTGGCCACCGGAGAGGAACACGATACCCGGGACGGCGGCCGGCACGTGCCTGTAGAAGCAGCGGAGCGTCGCGTCCGCGACCTCGTCGTGGCTCGCTTTCGTGGGTGCGTCGTAGCCGGAGAGGACCATGTTGGGCTTGAGGAGCATCCCCTCGAACTCGACACGCTGGTCGGTCAGCTCGGAGAAGACCGTCTGGAGCACGCGGGAGGTGACGGCGAATGCGCGGTCGATGGAGTGCGTGCCGTCCATCAGCACTTCGGGCTCGACGATCGGAACGAGCCCCGCTTCCTGGCAGAGCGCGGCGTAGCGGGCCAGGGCGTGGGCGTTGGTCCAGATCGCGTATTCGCTCGGACGGCCGTCCTCGGCTATGGTGTAGACCGCGCGCCACTTCGCGAAGCGCGCGCCCATTCCGCGGTACTCTTCCAGCCGCTTGCGCAGTCCATCGAGACCTTCGGTGATCGTCTCGCCCGGGGCCTTCGCGAGCGGCTTCGCGCCCTGATCCACCTTGATCCCGGGGATGATCCCCTTGCTGCTCAGCAGCTCCGTGAACGGGACCCCGTCCGACGTGCTCTGCCGGATGGTGGCGTCGAACAGGATCACCCCGCTGATGAACTCCTCGACACCCTCCGTCGTGAAGAGCATCTCGCGATACGCGCGCGCGTTTTCTTCGGTGGTCTCCAGGCCGATCGAATCGAAGCGCTTGCGGATGGTGCCGCTGCTTTCGTCCGCGGCCAGGATGCCCTTCCCCTCTGTGACGAGCGCGTTCGCGACTTCCCGCAGGTCCCACTCAGACATTGCGGTTCCTCCTCCGTGTGGCCGGTGATGGTGGACGCCGACAGGGAAAGTTACGCCATCGGGTGCGTGCGGGAAAGCCGACTCCGGCGGTGGTCGGAGCGGCCGCTGGCCGCCATTTTGCCGTTGCGCCCGACCGTGCGCGGTTGCGTGGTCGTGCCGCGCAATTCTATGTTTCAGTTCTATTTCCGTCGCGTGCCCGGCGTTGTGTCTCTGTCCGGGATCGGTGCCGGATGGTTTGGCGCCGTACGCGAAACCCTGGATAGATGCGATGATGCGCCCCTCTCGACCGGCCGCTGGGCCCCTCGTGCTCCCCGACGCGACCACCACCCGTCTGGCGATCGACGCCGTCCGTGTCCTTGCGATGGATGCGGTGCAGGCCGCGAACTCGGGGCATCCCGGCACTCCCATGGCGCTGGCGCCGGCGGCGTATCTGCTCTGGCGTCATCATCTCAGGCACAACCCGGGGAATCCGGCGTGGCCCGACCGCGACCGGTTCGTGCTCTCGGCCGGGCACGCGTCCATGCTGCAGTACGCCGCGCTGCACCTCAGCGGCTACGACCTCTCCATGGACGAGATCCGGCGATTCCGGCAGTGGGGTAGTCTGACGCCCGGGCACCCCGAATACCCGCACGTGCCCGGCGTGGAGACGACGACGGGTCCGCTGGGCCAGGGGATCGCGAACTCGGTGGGGATGGCACTTGCCGAGCGATGGCTCGCCACGAAGTACAACCGTCCGGGGCACGAGATCGTCGACCACTACACGTACGTGATCTGCTCGGACGGCGACCTCATGGAAGGGATCTCTCACGAGGCCGCCGATTTCGCGGCGCACCAGAAGCTGGGCAAGCTGATCTGGATCTTCGATGACAACCAGATCACCATCGAGGGCAGCGCCCGGCTGGCCACGTCCCTCGACCAGCTCGCCCGTTTCGAAGCGTACGGCTGGCACGTCCAGCGGGTCGACGACGGCAACGATCTCGAGGCGCTGGACCGTGCGCTGCGGGAGGCCAGGGCCGTGACCGACCGGCCGTCGTTCATCGCGCTACGCACCACCATCGCGTACGGGAGCCCGAACAAGGCGGGAAGCGCCGCGGCGCACGGAGCCCCGCTCGGCGAGGAAGAGATCGCGCTGACGAAGGCGGCGCTCGGCTACCCGTCGACCGAGCCGTTCTGGGTGGCCGACGAGGCGAGGGCCGAGTGGGCGAAGGCTGCGGAGCGCGGGCGGGAGCTCGAGGCCGAGTGGGTGGAGCGCATGGCCGCCTACCGCGCCGCGTACCCCGATCTCGCCGCCGAATTCGAGCATATCCTCGCGTCGCCGCTCCCGGCCGGATGGGAATCCGCGATCCCGGACCTCTCGGGATCCACGAAGGCCGAGGCCACCCGCAACAGCTCGGGGCGAGTGCTCCAGGCGCTCGGCGCGGCGATCCCCAACCTGATCGGCGGATCGGCCGACCTCGGACCTTCGAACAACACGGAGCTGAACGGCGAGGCGTCGCTCCAGGCCGAGTCGCCGGCAGGGCGGAACATCCATTACGGGATCCGCGAGCACGCGATGGGCGGGATCCTGAACGGATGGCGCTGCACGGCGGCGTGCGCGTCTACGGCGGCACCTTCCTGATCTTCTCCGACTACATGCGGCCGTCGATCCGACTCGCCGCGCTCATGGGGCTGCCGGTCACCTACGTCTTCACGCACGATTCCATCGGCGTGGGCGAGGATGGCCCGACGCACCAGCCGGTGGAGCAGATCATGTCGCTCCGCAGCGTCCCGAACCTCATGGACCTCCGGCCGGCGAACGCTGCCGAGACCGCCGAGGCGTGGCGGCTCGCCCTCTCCCGGAGCGACGGCCCGGCGTTCCTCGCCCTCACCCGCCAGAAGGTGCCGACGCTCAGCGACGTGGGTGGCGCGCCGGCCTCGAACGCGAGGAGGGGGGGGTACACCTTCCTCGACGCGTCGAACGGCGCCCCGCGCGTGATCCTGATAGCGTC